>CAJMMS010000003.1 GCA_905214675.1 uncultured bacterium | reverse complement strand
ACAGAATCGCTGTGCATCCTCGCGGAGCGTTTATCTTAGTCGGAGATTGCACTCCCACTAAGACAAATTTGTTGCTCGCCATTTATAGAAGTGGGAGTCTTCTCCGATTAAGATAAAAACAACTGGGAACATTCTGTTCCAATGACTGTCTTAGCAGTTCTGGTATCGGCTATTTTCGATGACAGTCAAGAATCCCTTATGATTGAAAAAATAGAAAAAATATTTTATAATGACAGGAGAATTGAATGGAAAATGAACTTTCAAGGGCATTATCCTGTGCAGATGAAAAAATACAGTACGATACGCAGTGCAAGCGTGTTTTGAGCCAGAAAGAGATTCTTGCACGTATTCTTGCACGTACAGTAAAAGAACTGGCAGGTATGTCAACAGAACAGATTCTTGCGTGTATGGAAGATACACCGGAAATATCAAGTGTCCGTGTAGAACCGGGCAAAACAAATCAGCAGAACAGACAGAGCATTACCGGACTTGCGAATGAGGATAAAGTACAGGCAGAAGGTGAGATATATTATGACATCCGGTTTTATATACATATTCCAGGAGAAGCGGAACGGATTCGGCTGATTATAAATATCGAAGCACAAAAATCTTATTATCCGGGGTATCAGATTGTGACGCGTGGCATTTTTTATGGTGCGAGGATGATTTCAGCACAGCTTGGGACGGAGTTTCGACATTCACAGTACGATGATATAAAAAAGGTATATTCGATCTGGGTATGTTTGCAGGCACCACAGAAGGTCGGGAATGCGATCGCGGAGTATTCCATGGAAAAACATGATCTGCTGCCTGGATTTGCAGACCGACCGGAAGCATATGATAAACTGTCCGTTGTCGTGATCGCCCTGAATGAAAAAATGTAGACAGAGGATGAGCTTACGGGAATGTTAAATACGTTGTTTTCGCAGCGAAAAACATATCTGGAAAAGAAACAGGAATTAGAGACAAAATATCATATCAAAATGAGTGATGAGTTTGGAAAGGAGCTGGATCGTATGTGCAATTTGTCAGATTTGATTGAAGAACGAGGCATACAGCAGGGGATGCAGCAAGGCATACAGCAGGGGATGCAGCGTGGTATGCAGCAGGGCAGCGAAGAAAAATGCCGGGATATGGTCAGGAAAATGCTGCGTTTTGGTGTGATGTCGGATGAGGACATTCTGAAAGTAGCGGAGATTTCACGGGAAGAACTGGAGCAGATACGCAAAGATTTATAGTTTTTCCGGACAATGTATGCTATAATCGTTTCTGTGCATGCACAGGCGGTGCGGATGGGAATCCTGCTGTCTGTCAGTACAGGAAAGGAGCAGGAATGTGAAGTTTTTTCATATAGCAGATACACATCTTGGGGCGGTTCCGGATGACGGATTTGCCTGGAGCGAGGAGCGAAAGACGGAGATCTGGGAGAGTTTTCGCAGTGTGGTGGCAAAGGCAGACCGGGAAGAGATCGATCTGCTGTTGATCGCGGGTGATCTGTTTCACCGTCAGCCGCTGATGCGTGAACTGAAAGAGGTCAATTATTTATTTTCCACTCTGAAGAAAACAAAGGTGGTTTTTATCATAGGGAACCATGACTATCTGAAGGTAGATTCGTATTACCTTGATTTTCCATGGAGTGAGAATGTCACCTGCCTGAAAGGAAAAGAGTGCCAGAGCGTGGTTTTTGAGGATCTGGATACAGAAATTTACGGACTGAGCTATCATTCCAGAGAGATCCGGGAAGCGAAGTATGATCATTTACAGCCGGAAAAGAAAGCAGGTTTTTCAATCCTGCTGGGACATGGGGGCGATGCAAAGCATATCCCGATCGACCAGAAGAAGCTGCTTTTGTCGAAGTTTGATTACATTGCACTGGGACATATACATAAGCCGCAGATCATAGAAGAAAACCGTATGGCATATGCGGGAGCACTGGAGCCGATCGATCAGAATGATACCGGTGTGCATGGATTTATGGAGGGCGAATATAAGGATAAAGTTCTCAAAACAAGGTTTGTGCCGTGGGCATCCAGAGAGTATATACCGCTTGTGCTGGATACGAAAGAATGTCCGACCAATCTTGCCTTTCAGGAGACGGTGAGGATGCGCATGGCGGCAAAGGGCATGCAGCATATTTACAAGATACAGATACAGGGATACCGTGATCCGGATATTGTGTACGATCTGGACGCATGCAGCAAGCTTGGAAATATCGTAAGCGTGCAGGATGAGAGTGTTCCGGATTATGATTTTGAACGTCTGATGCGTATACATGCGGGCGATATAGCAGGAAGATACATCCAGACTCTTTATCGCAAAGATATGAGCGAGACGGAGCAAAAGGCATTGTATTATGGAATACATGCACTTCTGGAGACGAGAGGATAAGATACATGCGGATACTGGAACTGGAAATCATTAACTTTGGAAAATTTAATCATAAAACCGTTACGTTTCATGATGGGATGAATCTGGTCTATGGTGCAAACGAAATGGGAAAGACAACGCTCCATTCATTTATCCGTGGGATGTTTTTCGGGATCGAGAAGCAGAGAGGGCGTGCAGCCAGAAAGGATGAATACAGCATCCGGGAGCCATGGTTCCATGCCGGACAGTTTGCCGGGATTCTGCGTTTTGAGAGCGGCGGGAAGGTATTTCGTCTGGAACGGAATTTTTACCGCAAGGAAAAGAGCGTCAGCCTGGTATGTGAGACAAATGGGGAGATCCTGTCGGTAGAACATGGAGACCTTCAGGTTCTGATGGAGGGCATGAATGAAGATGCCTTCCGCAATACTGTATTTTTTAACCAGCAGTCAGCAGCGACGGATGAAGGGCTGGCAAGGGAACTGCGCAATTATATGACCAACCTGCAGAATTCTGGCGACGGGGAGATGAATGTCAGTGCCGCGATCAAAAGCCTGGAGGATCAAAGAAGGCATCTGGAAGCGGAGAAAAAGCGTCTGGAGGCAAAGCGTCTGGAGGAGCTGGACAATCTGAAGATGCGGCTTGATTACGTGCGGCAGGAGCTTACCGAGCTTACTGAGGAGCAGAAGCACTGTGAAGTACAGATGGCGCGTATCGCAAAGGAGCGCATCGCCCTGCAGAGCCGTCTGAATGAGAAGAAGCGCTCTCTGGAGCAGATGAAAAGGGAACTGGATATTCCACTGGAAGAGAATGCCGGAAAGGATGAGATGGCATCCTGGAAGAGCAGGGTGGAAGCCGGAAAAGATAAAAAGAAAATCCTGTGGCGCAATCAGGAGTTATGGCTTTTGGGCGGAGGTGTCCTGACGCTGCTGCTGTGTATTTTTGTGCCGAATATCTGGATCAATGTTCTGATGCTTGCAGTCTGGCTTCTGGGATCGGCGTTTTGCGTCTGGAAGATCTACCGCAGGCACCGGGAAGAGGAAGAACGTCAGGAGCGCATCCAGCAGCGGATGCAGGAGCGGATGCGAAAGGAGATCCTGGCGGAGCGGGAGCGCGCCGCAAAGCGTGAGAAGATCCTGGAAGAGAAATATCAGGAAGAAGATGAGCTGGCAAAACAGGAAAAAGAGCTGAATCTGGAATTTGAAAAACAGATGTGGAATCAGGAGAGGATCATCGGGGAACGGAAAGAAAAGCAGGTGATCCTCAACAATCTGGAAGAAAGCTTCCAGGAAGCAGGAAAAGAAAACAAGAAAAGCAGTGAGCTCCAGGAAGAACTGGATGCCGTCCATCTGGCGATTCTGACGATGAACCAGATTTCAGAGGATATTTATAAAGAATCTGCCACGCATCTGAATCAGCAGATTTCGTCTATCCTGAGTCAGATCACAGAAGGACGCTATACGAGTGTTTTTCTGGATGCCAATATGGAAGTGCGCATCAATACACCACAGAAGCTGCTGTCACTGGAACAGGTCAGCCGAGGAACGATGGAGCAGATCTATTTTGCACTGCGTATGGCAGTAGGATGCATGTTCTGTCAGGATGAGACGATGCCGATCATCCTCGATGATGCTTTTGTCATGTACGACGATGAGCGCCTCAAACAGACCCTGCGCTGGCTTTATAACAGCAACCGACAGGTTATTCTGTTTACCTGTCATACAAGGGAACAGCGGCTTCTTGATGAGATACGGGAAGAAGAGAAAACAGAATGACAAAAAACGAAGGATAAGAAAAACCGACGCGATCCGCCAGATGGTCACGTCGGTTTTTACATACATAAGTTATAAGAAAAAATTATGAATTATGCTCTTTTAAGAATTTGTTGATCCGATCTAATGGGTTTAACAGACTGCTGATCGATGCATCGTGATTCAGTGTATCAATGATGTAAGCAATGTATTTGCTCAGATCGCAGTTGATATAATATGGCTTCTGCAGCAGCTCCGGAGTCTGGTAGACCAGGTTGGTAGTCAGGATGAAATCGAACATGCCGGCCTCATAAGCCTTGTCAAATTTCTCCATGCCGTTTGTGAACAGACCAAACGTAGAGCAGATAAATACACGGTTTGCTTTGCGTTTTTTCAGTTCAGCGGCAACTTCCAGAACACTTCCGCCGGAAGAGATCATATCGTCGATGACGATCATATCTTTGCCTTCTACGTCAGAACCCAGGAACTCATGGGCAACGATCGGGTTTGAACCGTTTACGATGGTTGCATAATCACGGCGTTTGTAGAACATACCCATGTCCGTGCCGAGTACGTTTGCCATATATACAGCACGTCCCATACCACCTTCATCCGGGCTGATGACCATCATGGTATCTTTGTTCGGATGCAGATCCGGAACGGCACGGAACAGACCTTTGATAAACTGGTAAACCGGCTGAACCGTCTCAAAACCTTTCAGCGGGATTGCATTCTGGACACGTGGGTCGTGAGCATCGAAAGTGATGATATTGTCAACACCCATGCGGACCAGTTCATCCAGTGCCAGTGCACAGTCCAGAGATTCTCTGCCGGTACGTTTGTGCTGGCGGCTTTCGTACAGGAATGGCATGATCACGTTGATACGTCTTGCCTTTCCGCCGACAGCGGCAATGATACGCTTCAGATCCTGGAAATGATCATCCGGTGACATGTGGTTTGTATATCCACAGAGATTGTAGGTCATGCTGTAGTTGCATACATCTACCAGAAGATAAAGGTCTGCTCCACGGACAGACTGGCGGATCACGCCTTTTGCCTCGCCTGAGCCAAATCTTGGCACTTCTGCATTGATTAAATAAGAATCTCTTTCATATCCCTGGAAAGCAAGGGTACTTTTATGTTCATGATTGCGTTCCTGTCTCCATGCAACCAGATAATCGTTTACTTTCTTACCCAGTTCTTTATGGCTGTCCAGTGCGATCAGTCCAAGTGGTCCCACAGGGATCGTTTCTATACATCGTTCTTTTGTTGTCTGCATCTTGTTGTTGTCCTCCTACGCATACTTACTACATTTAAAGACGTTGGGGCAAAAGCCGCCAACTATGATATCTGCGGATTGTTCCGTGCTTTGCACTCACACAGTCCTATACATACCTACTTTATCATAAAGTAAAGCAAAGTCAAGCCATTTTCAGCCTTGTTCGCCAAGCTTTTTCATTAAGCGGATATCTTTTCCAATCAGCTTGCGCATTTTGAAATTACTGGAAATCCGCGAAAAAACACGTTCAGAATAGAGGTCACGGAGTGCTTCCAGCGAAAGGTTCGTGGAAATGATCGTGGATTTTTTGTTCATCAGTCGTTCGTTGATGCACAAAAAGAGCTGGGACGATACAAAGGTATTGGTCATTTCCGTACCAAGGTCATCGATGATCAGCAGATCACAGTCAAAGATGGCACTGTGTTGTAAAAGTACCTCATCTTCTGCACGGCTGCGCCCGAAAGTTGCGGCAGAAAGCACTTCAAACAGATCAAAAGAAGTAAAGTAGATCACGGAATGGGCGCGTTCCAGAAGCTCTTTGGCAATGCAGTGCGTCAGAAAAGTTTTTCCGACACCGGTTGCGCCGTAAAAAAGCAGGTTTTCGTGTTCCGCATCGAAATTCTGGACAAAAAGCAGACATTCATCTACGATCTTCTGGATATTCTCGCGGGCATTGCGTCCGGTTATGTGATCCTTCATATTTTCCGGATAGTAATGAAAACAGAAGTGGTCAAAATTTTCTGTTTCCAGAATAGAAGTCAGGTTTGACTGGGTATAAAGCAGATTGATGGCTGCCTGGCGGAAACAGTGGCATTTTTCATTTCCGATATATCCGGTATCCTTACAGTCCGGGCAGGTGTAATGCATTTCCAGAAAATCTTCCGGAAATCCGGCATTTTTCAGCAGCATCTTACGGTGTTTGCCATAAGCGGCAATCTCGGTTTTAAGTTCCTCTACCGATGCCAGTTCGTCATTCAGAAGGCGGCGTGCACATTTCATACTCAGGGAAGCAATCTCTTCGTTGATCTTTGAAAGCTCCGGAAGTTCCTTTTCAGCAAGCGCGATGCGGCTTTCCTGATCACGGCGGTTCTGAAGCTGCTTTTTGTTGTATTCGCGTATGATCGTATCGTATTGGGTATTTGTCAGTGCCATGCTTACCTCCTACTGATTCAGCAGTGTTTCCAACTCTTCAAAGTTGTATTCACGCTGCGAAAAATTGTTGAATTTGTTGCCGGATGAACGGGAAGGCTGCGGTTTTGTGGCCGCCTTTGCCTTTGCGCGGTGCTGCTGATCCAGTTCCCGGATCTCACTTAGATGGTGGATGCCCTTTTCGTGCCAGCTTTCCAGAATTTTGTTTGCATACTGGAAGTTCGGGTTCTGTGTCTGGGCAATCGTGCGGCTGCACGCTTCCAGAATAATGTCGGAAGTAAAATGCAGGTCGTCGTACCAGTGATCGATCAGTTCCACTTCTGCTTTGGCAGGTCCTCTGCCGCGGATGCCAAAAGCATGCAGGATCGAATAATACTTCTGGCTGTACTGTGACTGCCGTTCTTTTGCCTGCTGTGCATTTTCGATGCCTTCGGCAGCCCAGGCAAGTGCGACTTTGTCTATGTAGTGGAAACTTTTACTTCCTCTGGAAATACAGTATTCGATCAGATATTCGATCAGATCCACACCGAAATGAAGAGAATCATAATAGTATAAAAGCGAAGAAATTTCTCCGGGGGAAAGGCTGTGTCCAAGATAAGACTCTGCAATAAAAAGAAGCTGGCGGATATCCTGCTGGTCTTTTAAGGCTGCCATGCGGTCTTTGGAGAGGGTATGTCTGGATGAAGGTTCAGGCTGTGGCGTGGTGGAAGCGGCAGCCTGACGCACAGCCTGTGGTTTTTGTACTTCAAGAAAAACCAGATCACTGATGCTGCCGTCGCTGTCGCATGCCAGATCCAGAAGCCCCTGATCTGCCCAGTACTGAAGTCCGCGGCGGACATCTCTTTCTGTGTAGTCAAACAGTTCGGCAATCGCTTCCAGGGAAATGCTGTCGTGTTCGGCAACCTGGCGCAGCAGGCACAGATAAAGCTTGACGTATTCTCCACTTGCCTGCGGCATATAGTAGTCAATAAAATAATTGGAAACAGCGGTCATATTATTGGAAAATGGATGGTGCAAACGTATCGTATTCATGGAAAAATCTCTCCCCTGCGGTAAAATAAAGTTCATTTGTTTCTTAGTATAGCACAAAAGGGAAATGTTGAGAATAAGAGAAATCTGGAAATGAAAGCGTGGAAAGGAATCTGGAAAAATATCCACCGGAAAAGGTTGATGATTTCCACAGAAAGAAAAGTGGAAAGTGTGGATAATGTGGATAACCTGGGGATAACGTTAAAAAGGTAACTTGAAGAAATGTGATGTTTTAGGGGAAAATAGCGGAAAAAGTCGAATGTTGAGAAAAAGTTATGTAAACATACATATCCACAAAAAAATCCACATATTTTGCACAGAAGAATGTGCACAAATATGTGGATAGTGTGGATAATTATTCTCCAAGCAATTTCTCGCCGATTTTTACAACATCACCGGCGCCCATGGTGATCAGAACATCGCCAGGTTTGCAGTTTTCCAGAAGATAAGTCTCGATCTTGTCGAAGGAATCAAAGTAATCGGCTGTACCGCCAAGTGCGTTGATCTTATCACGCAGCATGGCAGAACTGATGCCAAGCGTATCGGTTTCTCTTGCAGCGTAGATATCTGCCATGACAACATGGTCAGCAAGGGTCAGGGCTTTTGCAAAATCATTCATCAGGGCTTTTGTTCTTGTATAGGTATGCGGCTGGAATACGCACCAGAGTGTCTTGTGCGGATAATTGCGTGCTGCGTGTAAGGTGGCAGCAATTTCGGTCGGGTGGTGTGCGTAGTCATCAATGATCGTCACACCGCCGACTTCCCCTTTTTTCTCAAAACGGCGTTTTGTACCGCCAAATTTTTCAAGACCAATCCTGGTATGTTCCATGGAAACGCCCATCTGATCAGAGAGAGCGATGGAAGCCAGGGCATTGCTGACGTTGTGGATACCCGGAACGTGCAGTACGAAATGACCGAGCAGGGTGTCTCCCTTATAGCAGTCAAACGACGGATGTGCAAACTCATCAAACGTGATATTGGAAGCATAGTAATCGCTGGAAGCGTCCATGCCATAGGTTACGATCTTGCAGGTCAGTCCTTCGGTGAGCTGATCCAGGTGTTCAATCTCACTGTTGACGATCAGAGTGCCATCATCCGGAAGAAGCTGGGCAAATTTGCGGAAAGAATGGCGGATGTCATCAAGATCCTTGAAAAAATCCAGATGATCGGCATCAATATTCAGGATGACACTGATCTTCGGGAAGAAATGCAGGAAGCTGTTCGTGTATTCACAGGCTTCTGTCAGGAACGTGTCATGTCCGCCGACACGGATATTACCGCCGATCGCATCGAGGATACCGCCGACTGAAATGGTCGGATCCATATCGGCTTCCAGGAAAATGTAGGAAGCCATGGAGGTAGTTGTTGTTTTGCCGTGTGTTCCGGAAATCGCAACCGGTGTCCTGAAATTGTGCATCATCTGGCCGAGCAGCTCGGCACGGGAGAGCATCGGGATCTGTTTTTTAAGAGCAGCGGCATATTCTGGATTGTCCGGATGAATGGCAGCGGTGTAGACCACCAGATCCGGTGTGTCGTTAAGGTTGGAAGCGCGCTGGCCGTAGTAGAGGATGGCGCCTTCTGATTCCAACTGCTTTGTGAGTTCGGACTCGTGGGCATCGGAGCCGGATACTTTAAAATGCTGGCTCAATAATATAGAAGCAAGACCGCTCATACTGATGCCGCCGATGCCGATGAAATGTACATGCATTGGCTTTTTAAAATCTATCTGATACATACTTGTAGTCTCCTTTGTTGTTAAAGTCTGGTTTCAGTATAAACTTTTTTTCAAAAAAAGGAAAGTGCTTATTGGCAATCCGGTGTAAGTTTTGGCACTGTTTTCTGACTGAAAACCCAAAGAGTTTTCACAGAAAATTCGACATAATGCAATTATAATAAAAAACAGGAAAAATTTTTCAAAAATTTGTAAAAAATGTTCACTATTTTAGAAACCTGTGATATAATAGAAAGCACAACATAAATGGTGCATTTGTGGCATCACGGGAACAGGAGAATTTGTTCCTGATGTGAAAATAATATTAAGAGGTGATAGCGTGATTAAAAAAGAGATGATAGCTATGCTGCTTGCCGGAGGACAGGGAAGCCGTCTTGGTGTTCTGACTTCAAAAGTGGCAAAGCCGGCGGTGGCATTCGGCGGCAAATATCGTATTATTGATTTTCCGCTGAGTAACTGTATCAATTCCGGTGTAGACACAGTTGGAGTTCTGACACAGTATCAGCCGCTGAGACTGAATACTCATATCGGAATTGGTATTCCATGGGATCTTGACCGGAATGTCGGTGGTGTTACCGTACTGCCGCCTTACGAAAAGAGTTCCAATACAGAATGGTATACAGGTACCGCAAATGCCATTTATCAGAACTTGAATTATATGGAAACCTACAATCCGGAATATGTCCTGATTCTGTCCGGTGACCATATTTATAAGATGGACTATGAAGTAATGCTTGATTTCCACAAGGCAACAAACGCAGATGTAACGATTGCGGTTATGCCGGTTCCAATGGAGGAAGCAAACCGTTTTGGTATTGTTGTTACCGATGAAAACAACGTCATCACAGATTTCCAGGAGAAACCGGCAGAGCCAAAGAGCAATCTGGCATCTATGGGTATTTACATTTTCTCGTGGAAAGCACTGAAAGAGTCCCTGATTGCACTGAAAGATCAGAGCAACTGTGACTTTGGCAAGCACATCATCCCATGGCTGAAAGAGCGTGGTGACCGTATGGCTGCCTACGAGTTCAACGGTTACTGGAAAGACGTTGGAACACTTGGCTCTTACTGGGAAGCAAACATGGAACTGATCGATATCATTCCGGAGTTCAATCTTTACGAAGAGTTCTGGAAGATCTATACATCCAGCGAGATCATTGCACCGCAGTATATTTCAGAAGATGCAAAAGTTGAGAAATGTATCGTCGGAGACGGAACCGAGATTTACGGTGAAGTACATAATTCCGTGATCGGACCTGGTGTTACGATCAAAAAAGGTGCAGTTGTCCGTGATTCCATCATCATGCGCGGCACCACGATCGGAGAGAATGTAACCATAGACCGCAGCATTATCGCTGAAAATGTTACCGTTGGACATGATGTAGAGATCGGTGTCGGAGAAGAAGCACCGAATAAATTCAAACCTGCCGTATATGCATTTGGTCTGGCGGTTATCGGTGAAAAGTCAACCGTTCCGGCCGGCGTTAAAATAGGAAAGAATACAGCGATTTCAGGTATTACCACGGCAGAGGATTATCCGAACGGTATTCTTGAGAGTGGTGAATCTATTATAAAGGAAGGTGATATGGCATGAGAGCAGTAGGTATTATTTTAGCGGGCGGAAATAACCACCGGATGAGAGAGTTATCCCAGAAGCGTGCGATTGCTGCCATGCCAATCGCAGGCGGTTTCCGTGCAATCGATTTTGCACTGAGCAACATGACAAATTCTTCCATCCAGAAAGTGGCAGTGCTGACGCAGTACAATGCAAGATCCTTAAATGAACACCTCAGCTCTTCCAAATGGTGGGATTTCGGACGTAAACAGGGCGGTCTGTTTGTATTTACACCGACCACGACCGCAGACAACAGTTTCTGGTACCGCGGTACCGCAGATGCGATCGCACAGAACCTGGATTTCCTGAAAAAATGTCACGAACCGTATGTGATCATCGCTTCCGGTGATGGTGTGTACAAGCTGGATTACAACAAAGTACTGGAATACCACATCGAGAAAAAAGCAGATATTACCGTTGTATGTAAAGATCTTCCGAAAGGCGAAGATGCAACAAGATTTGGTGTCATCAAGATGAACGAGGACAGCAGGATCGAAGAGTTCGAAGAAAAACCGATGGTAAGCAATTCCAACTGCATTTCTACCGGTATCTACGTTATTCGAAGAAGACAACTGATCGAACTGATCGAGCGTTGTGCACTGGAAGACCGTCACGATTTTGTAAAAGATATTCTGATCCGTTACAAGAATCTGAAACGTATCTATGGATATAAGATCAAAGATTACTGGAGCAATATTGCATCCGTAGAGTCTTACTACAAGACAAACCTGGATTTCCTGAAACCGGAAGTAAGAGATTATTTCTTCCATCAGTATCCAAATGTTTACTCAAAAGTAGATGACAATCCGCCGGCAAAATACAACCCGGGTTGTGAAGTAAAGAACAGCCTGGTTTCCAATGGCTGTATCATCAATGGTTACGTAGAAAATTCTGTCCTGTTTAAGAAAGTATTTGTCGGAGAAAACTGCGTGATCAAGAATTCGATTATTTTGAACGATGTCTATCTTGGAGATAACACACATATCGAGAACTGTATCGTGGAAAGCCGCGACACGATCCGTGCAAATTCTTACCATGTAGGTGAGGATGGCGTGAAGATCGTCATTGAGAAAAACGAAAGATATGTACTGTAAGGTATAAAGTATAAAGTAATAACTGTATAAAATGGGGAAGAATGGTGCCTTTGTCTGTGTGGACAGAGGCACTTTTCACATTTATATCACAATTTTTAAATAGACTTGAAAATAAGATAAAGACTGTATGGTTACTAGGGTCAGGAAGAAAGGGCGTGTAGGAAAACAAATGAATAAAAATGTGATACTGCTGATTGAAGATGAAGAAAAGTTGTCCAGAACGCTGGCGGAATATCTGGAACTGAACGGTTATGAAGTGCTGCGTGCATTGAATGGACTGGAAGGTCTTTCTATGTTCTACGATCATATGCACCGCATTGACCTGGTATTGCTGGATATCATGCTGCCTGGAATGGATGGCGCGGAAGTGCTCAAAGAGATCCGCAAAAAATCCAATACACCGGTGATCATGGTGACAGCACGGGATTCCATCCATGACCAGCTTTTGAACTTTGCCAATGGAGCAGATGATTATATTACAAAACCTTATGCACTGGCGATCGTTAAAGTGCATATCGAGGCGATACTGAAGCGTGCCGGCAAACAGAAAGACCGTGTGGAGGTCGGCAGGATCGCGATCGAACCGGATACCTGGAAAGTCTATGTGGATGAGAAAATCATAGAAACAACGCCGAAGGAATATGAACTGCTCAGTTATCTGATCAAAAATAAAAATGTGGTCATGACAAGGGACAGTATCCTGGAATCTGTCTGGGGGTATGATTATAAAGGCGACACCCGTACGGTTGATACACTGGTCAAACAGTTAAGAAAGAAGATTGCACCATACGGAAGCTATATACGTTCAGTATATGGTGTTGGTTATATATTTGAGGGAGACGAGAATGAAACAGCAGAAGCTTAGAGTTAATATGCTTTTGATGGAAGTGGTATTTCTGCTGATCGTAGTAGGTGGAAGCGCGCTTGTCTACAATATCTTTGCACCGGCATATTACCGCCATCAGAAATCCAGAGTGATAGAAAAGGCATACGAAGAAGTCAGACGTATGGATCTGACGGAACTCCAGGATGAAGATCTGGAGGTTTTTAAAACGTATGAGGCGGAAAATCTGACTTTTACGATTGCAAATGAGCAGATGCAGCCGGTTTATACGACGTCTAATCTTGCACCGCAGAACCAGAACCGGGATGAGCGGCAGGTACATCGCAACATCGTTGTATACCGCAAATTTTTTTCAAAAGATCCGAAGGTACAGTTCTGGAATGCCAGAGGCAAAGATACCCTGTGGCTGTTTGGAAAGTTTAAGCAGGATAACGTACGGTATTTTGTCTGTGTAAAGGAAAATGTGCAGAAAGCATACAGTGCCCTGGCATATACGGAAAAATTCATGATTTTTGTGGTGGCATTTTCATTATTGACAGGCTGTGCTGTCATGTACTGGCAGTCCAGGCGCATCGCCAGACCGATCGAAGAGCTTTCGCGGGTGTCACAGAAGATTGCAGGGCGGGATTTTTCCGTCCGTGCAAAGGAATATGAAACCTATCAGGAAATCAACAACCTTTCCTGCAATTTTAATTCCATGGCAGATGAGCTGCAGTATTATATTGAAAAACTGGAGAGCAGCAAGGACGCACTGGAACGTTTCAATAAAATGCGCAATGATTTTACTGCAAATGTGACACATGAGCTGAAAACACCGCTGGCGGTTATTTCCAGCCAGATTGAGCTGCTGCAGACTATGGGCGATAAGATTGACCAGGATTATTATTTTGAGTCAATCCGTGAGGAAGTTGGCAAGATGAGCGATATGGTCGGAAATCTTCTGAATATTTCTTCCATCGAACATGAACTGGAAACCGT
Source organism: uncultured bacterium (assembly GCA_905214675.1). Lineage (GTDB taxonomy): Bacteria > Bacillota > Clostridia > Lachnospirales > Lachnospiraceae > Hominisplanchenecus. The sequence goes on along the minus strand of CAJMMS010000003.1, from coordinate 72,656 downwards.
GAAAAAGAGCCGACTGAACTTATCAGAAACGATAGAATATATGATGCTGAAATACGATGCCCTGATGCATAAAAAGAATCTCAAAGTAGAGGTAGAGATTGAAAAAGGCTGTGTGATCCTTGCAAATCAGGAGTATATTGAGCAGGCAGCCGGAAATTATATTATGAATGCGTTTGCACACTGCGGTGATGGAAGACATCTGAAAATTTCCCTGAAAAAACAGAATGGCAGGGCAGTATTTCGTGTCTGTAACGATGGTGAGGCAATTCCGGAAAAAGATCGTAAGAAGATCTGGGAGAAGTATTATCAGGGAGGCGAGATGGAAGGACACAGCGGACTGGGACTTCACATTGTAAAAACGGTGATCACGATGCATGGTGGAACTTATGGTGTGGATAATACAGAAAGCGGTGTATGTTTCTGGTTTTCGATTCCGCTTGTGCAGTAGCCTGACGGAAAATTTACCGGCAGGACTTGAAAAAAACAAAGATTTACGGTATGATGAGCAGGTCAGAAAAGCCCGGCTTTTTGAAGTGGGAGAGCAGCCCACCAGGAAAGGCGGGCCAAGTTGTCGTTGGAGGTAAAAGATATGTATATTATTGTGGGACTTGGAAATCCTGGAAAACAGTACGCACATACCAGACATAATGTTGGGTTTGATACGATAGATATATTAGCAGATAAGTATAATATCAGCGTGGATATAAAGAAGCACAAAGCACTCTGCGGAAAAGGTATGATCGGGGGGCAGAAGGTTGTGCTTGCAAAGCCGCAGACGTTTATGAATTTAAGCGGGGAAAGTGTAAGAGAACTGGTTGATTTTTACAAGATCGATCCGGAAGAGGAACTGATCGTGATCTATGATGATATCAGTCTGGAACCGGGGCAGCTCCGTGTGCGTCCAAAAGGCAGTGCGGGCGGTCACAACGGAATCAAAAATATCATTGCCCACCTTGGAACACAGGTGTTCAAACGTGTGAAAGTCGGAGTCGGCGAAAAGCCAAAAGGCTATGATCTTGCGGATTATGTGCTGGGTCGTTTTTCAAAAGAAGATCGCATATTGATGGAAGATGCATTTGGACGTGCAGCAGAAGCAGCCGTCTGCATGATGAATGACAGTATGGAGCATGCAATGAATCAGTATAATAAGAAAATAGAAAGAGCATAATACACCGGCAGGAGGTGACAGGTGGCATGAGAGCTTTTACAGAACCACTTCTGGAACTGGAAGAATTTCAGAAAATACAGCAGGCATTGAAAAACAGTTCCATTCAGGTTACCGGGTGTATCGATGCCCAGAAAGCACATTTTGTGTATGCGGCAGGAAAAACGGCAAAGAAAAAACTGATCGTTACTTACAGTGAACTGCGTGCCCGGGAGTTATGTGAAAATTATCGCCTGTTTGACAGAGAAGTGTTGCTTTATCCTGCAAAAGATCTGATCTTTTACAGCGCAGATGTACAGAGCAATCTTCTGGTGCAGCAGCGTATCCGGGTACTTCAAAGACTTCTGGAGTGTGAAGAGGTAACTGTGATCACAACGATGGGGGGGATCATGGATCATCTGTTGCCGCCGGAAGTGTTTAAAAAGCAGATTGAGACGGTGGAAAACGACAGCACATTTGACATGGAAATGTGGAAAAGTAAGCTGACTGCCATGGGATACGGACGTGTGGGACAGGTAGAAGGCAGCGGGCAGTTTGCGGTGCGTGGCGGGATCCTGGATGTTTTTCCGCTGACGGAGGAGAATCCGGTCCGCATTGAACTGTGGGGAGATGAGATTGATTCTATCCGCAGTTTTGATGTGGAAAGCCAGCGCTCCATCGAAAATCTGGAGTCTGTCCGGATCTATCCGGCAAGTGAATTTGTTGCAGAGAAAACGCAGATCAGCAAAGGACTGGAAAAACTGCAAAAAGAAGCGGAAATTCTTGCACAGAAGTTTTATCAGGAACGAAAAAGTGAAGAATCAGCACGTGTCCGTTCTTTTGCAGAAGAAGTAAAACAGAGCCTTACACAGTTTAGCCAGATGAGTGTCCTGGATGGACTGGCACCGTATTTTTATGACCGGCTGGTATCATTTGCAGAATATTTTGATGAAGATACACTGGTTGTCCTGGATGAGCCGAACCGCCTGTGGGAAGAAGCACAGGCGATCGAGCGTGAATTTGGGGAGAGTATGACAAACCGCCTGGAGAAAGGATATGTACTGCCAGGACAGATGAATCTGCTTTATGAAAGCCAGAAAGTTGTGGAGAAATTGCAGAATCACCGCTGTATGGGACTTTGTATGCTGGAGAGTGCGGGTATGCAGTGGCATTTTGAAGGACATTTCAGTATGGATGTGCGCAGCGTCAACACATACAACAACAGCTTTGAACTGCTGGTGAAAGATCTGCAGCAATGGAAGAAAAAAGGGGAACGTGTGATCCTTCTGTGTGGCTCAAGGACAAGGGCGAAGCGACTGGCAGAAGATCTGCGGGACCATGAACTTGCAGCATATTATACGGAAGATCTGGAGCGTGCTGTGCAGCCAGGGGAGATCATGCTTGTCTATGGAAATGCACACCGGGGCTATGAATATCCGCTGATCAAATTTCTGGTAATTTCAGAAAGTGATATTTTTGGAAAAGAAAAGAAAAAACGCAAAAAGATCCGGCGCTATGAAGGAAGGGCAATCCAGAACTTTGCGGAACTGTCGGTAGGAGACTATGTCGTACATGAAAATCATGGACTGGGTATTTACCGCGGCATTGAGAAGATTGAGGTCGATAAGGTTACTAAAGACTACATGAAAGTAGAGTATGCGGGCGGCAGCAATCTTTACGTTCCGGCAACGCAGTTGGATGTGATCCAGAAATATGCAGATTCCCAGGCGAAGCGTCCAAAGCTGAACAAGCTTGGCACGCAGGAATGGGGGCGCACCAAGACCAGGGTGCGCAGTGCAGTTAAAAATATTGCCAAAGATCTGGTGCAGCTCTATGCGGCAAGACAGCGCGAAGAAGGATTCTGCTATGGGGAAGATACGATCTGGCAGAAAGAATTTGAAGAGACATTTCCATTTGAAGAGACAGATGACCAGCTTGAAGCAATCGAAGCCGTGAAAGAGGATATGGAAAGCAATAAGATCATGGATCGTCTGATCTGTGGTGATGTTGGATATGGAAAGACGGAAGTGGCGATCCGTGCGGCATTTAAAGCGGCACAGGAGAGCAAACAGGTTGTTTTTCTGGTGCCGACCACGATCCTCGCACAGCAGCATTATAATAATTTTGTTCAGAGAATGAAGGATTATCCGGTGCGGGTGGATCTGCTGTGCCGTTTCCGGACGCCGGCGGAACAGAAAAAAACGCTGGCAGATCTGAAAAAGGGTCTGGTGGATATTCTGATCGGGACACACCGGGTGCTTTCAAAAGATGTACAGTTCAAAGATCTTGGGCTTCTGATCATTGATGAGGAGCAGCGTTTTGGAGTGACGCATAAAGAAAAGATCAAACAGCTTCGGGAAAACATTGATGTACTGACGCTGACAGCGACACCGATCCCGCGTACGCTGCATATGAGCCTGGTCGGGATACGTGATATGAGCGTTCTTGAAGAGGCACCGATGGAGCGTGTGCCGATCCAGACTTATGTCATGGAATACAATGAAGAAATGGTGCGCGAAGCGATCAGCCGGGAACTGGCACGCGGCGGCCAGGTGTATTATGTATACAATCGTGTCAACACGATCGTAGAGATGGCAAATAAGATCGCAGCGCTTGTCCCGGAAGCAAGGGTGGCGTTTGCACATGGTCAGATGAAAGAGCGGGAACTGGAGAAGATCATGTATGATTTTATCAACGGAGAGATTGATGTGCTGGTTTCGACTACGATCATTGAAACAGGGCTGGATATTTCCAATGTCAATACGATGATCATCCATGATGCGGACAATCTGGGACTGTCACAGCTTTATCAGCTCCGCGGACGCGTGGGACGGTCGAACCGGACTGCCTATGCATTTCTGTTATACCGCAGAAATAAAATGCTGAGGGAAGTGGCAGAGAAGCGTCTCCATGCGATCCGGGAATTTACGGATCTTGGCAGCGGGTTCAAGATTGCCATGCGTGACCTGGAGATCCGCGGTGCAGGAAATCTGCTCGGCGCAGAACAGCATGGCCATATGGAAGCAGTTGGCTATGATCTCTACTGCAAGATGCTCAACGAATCTGTCCGGGAACTCAAAGGAGAGACACAGCCGGAAGAAGAATTTGACACGGTGATCGATCTGGATATTGATGCATTTATTCCGGAGCGCTATATTAAAAATGAGTTCCAGAAGCTGGATGTATACAAGCGTATTGCTACGATCGAGAACGAGGAAGAATATGACGATATGTTAGAAGAACTGATGGATCGTTTCGGAGAACCGCCAAAAGCCGTGCAGAATCTTCTGATGGTGGCAAATTTAAAAGCCCTGGCGCATAAAGCATGGCTGACCGAGATTGCACAGAAAGGTGACCAGATCAGATTTACCATGTTTGAGAGGGCGAAAGCTGATCCGGCAGGAATTGAACTTCTGGTAAAGGAAAGCAAAGGAAAAATGAAGTTTGTCATAGATACCAATCCATATTTTATTTATGTAAAGCCACGTAAAAACGGCAAAGACAACGAAGATGTGCTGACACTGGTGCGCGGACTGACAGAAAAGATGATTAAATATCTTATATCTAATCCGGATGGCGATTGACGGATGCTGTGAAAGAGGATATAATGAACGATAAAGAACTGGAATGTCAGAAGAAAACAGTATAAAAAGTGCTGACATCAGATAGCAGGAGGAAAAAACAGTGAAAAAAACAATGAAAAACAGACTGGCAACAGCAGGACTGTGTCTTGTACTGACCGCAGGTATGCTGACCGGATGCGGTAATGCAGGTCAGGCAATTATTACTCTGGATGGACAGAAAACAGAATATGCCGTAGCGAATATTCTGCTTCGGTACAGCCAGGCACAGATGCAGGCTTATTACGGAGCTTATATGGGTGACAGTCTGTGGACACAGTACGGTGATTCTACCAAAACCAGCATGATGAGTACCTTAAAACAGATGTTGATCCTGGAAGAGCATCAGGATGAATATAATGTAAGTCTTACGGACGATGAAAAGAATAAGATTGACGAAGCCGCACAGCAGTTTATGGATGACAACAGCCAGGATACACTCAAATCTATGGGTGCGACAAAAGAGCGTGTGGCACGCGTACTTGAACTGTATACGATCCGTTCCAAAATGTCCAATGCGATCGTGGCAGATGTTGATACGAATGTTACGGATGATGAGGCTGCACAGAAAACCATCCAGTATGTTGTATTCAGTACCGCAGATACGACAGATGCAGACGGCAACAGTGTTGCAATGACAGATGATGAGAAAGCAGCACTGCTGGAAAATGCAAAGAAAGTATGTGATGCCGTAGCCGGCGGTAAGACACTGGAAGATGCAGTAAAAGAAGTGGATGACAGCAAGACGGTCAGCACTGCATCTTATGGTGATAATGACGAGAGTTACACACTGGATGAGTCCATCCGTACCGCAGCAGACAAACTGAAAGACGGAGAAGTGGCAGATGAGGTTGTGACGAATGATGCCGGATATTATGTGATCCAGATGCAGTCTACGTATGACGCAGATGCGACAGCAAGCAAAAAAGAGCGTATCATCAATGAAAGAAAGAGTGACAAGTTCAGTGAAGTGTATGATGCATGGGAAAGTGCAGCAGATTATACAGAGGACAGCAATCTCTTAAAACAGATTACATTCAACAATATCTATGAGATTGCAACGGAAGCGCAGAGTGAGACCGGAACAGAAAGTTCACAGACAACGGAAGCTGCCGGAACAGAAAGCATTAGTGAGACCACGGTGACAGAGACAGAAAGTGTCTCAGAAACAGAAAGTGTCTCAGAAACAGCAGCAGAGTAAGCAGATTCTGTGCAGGATGGATGAAAAAGACAGTCATAAACGGCTGTCTTTTTTGATGTATGCGGTTGGTTAGTTCGACCTAAAAAACTTGACGCTTTCTGGTTTTTGTTGTATGATAGTACTGAATATTTTTGATGATACGAATTTTGCTTTCGTATTACTCACCAATTCGGGGATCATTTCAGAGGGATGACCCCGTGTTTATGTATTTAAGGAGGAACTGTATGAAAAGAAAACGTAACAAACAGTGGTTTTCTATGCTTATGGCAACTGCTATGGTTATGAGCAGTATCAGTGTACCGGTCATGGCAGCACCGGTTGACGATGCCATGGTTCAGGCAGCACTTGCAGAAGCTGGTGTGGAAGCATCTGAGGGCAGAGAGATCAATTTCAACAATGGCTGGAAATTCCACTTTGGTGATGAAACAGGGGCAGAAGCAAAGAATTACGATGATTCCAAGGCAGATGAATGGGGAGACTTAAATCTTCCGCACGATTTCAGTATCACACAGGAGCCGTCCAATTCAAACGAAGCAGAGTCCGGATTTATGCCGGGTGGTACCGGCTGGTACCGCAAGAGCTTTACCCTGCCGAGTGATTATGCAGGCAAGAGCGTTGTCCTGAATTTTGATGGATCTTACAATCATACCTATGTATATGTAAATGGCACAAAAGTCGGCGAAAACCATTATGGATATAATGATTTTGCATTTGATATTTCAAAGTACCTGACCTGTGACGGCACCACAGAGAACGTGATCAGCGTAAAAGTCGTACATAAGACACCGTCCAGCCGCTGGTATTCCGGATCTGGTATCTACCGTGATGTAGAACTGATCGTTACCGATGCCGTTCATGTTTCCAGAAACGGCACGTACGTGACTACACCAAATCTGGCGACAGAGAAAGACGGCGATGTTACTGTAAATGTAAAGACAAAAGTACAGAACGACGGCAATGCACAGGCAGCAGCACAGATCCGTACTACCGTTCTGGATGCAGAAGGCAATGCTGTATCTGCACCGGTTACGACCGATGTGACACTGGCAGCCGATGCCACAGAGCAGAAAGAACAGACTCTGAAAGTCAACAAACCGGCACTGTGGAGCACAGATGCTCCAAATCTGTACTATGTACAGACCGAAGTTCTGGTAGGTGGAAAAGTAAAAGATACTTATAAAACAACGTTCGGTTTCCGTTACATCAATTTTGATGCAAATACCGGTTTCAGCCTGAATGGTGAAAACGTAAAACTGCAGGGTGTCTGCATGCACCATGATCAGGGTGCACTGGGTGCTGCTTCTTACCGTGATGCAGTTTACCGTCAGGTTGAAAAACTCAAAGAGATGGGATGTAATGCGATCCGTACCTCTCACAATACACCATCATCTGTATTACTGGAAGCATGCAACGAGCTGGGTATGATGGTTATGGATGAAACCTTTGACGGATGGGCATTCCCGAAAAACGGAAACAGCCAGGACTTCAGCACACACTTCAATCAGACCATCAGTGCAGACAACAAGCTGCTCGGTGCGACTACAGGGGATACCTGGTACAAATTTATTCTGGAATCCAACATTGACCGTGATAAGAACGATCCGTCCGTTATCATCTGGGATATCGGAAATGAGCTGAACTTCGGTGTTACCGATCCTAGCCAGTACGAGCAGTACGCAAAGAACATGAAGAGCTATATCGAAGCAATCGATAAGACCAGACCGATCACTGTTGGCGATAATAATCCGGGTGGATTGGCAAATGCCAATACAACAGAGTTCCGTAATAAGGTTTCTACAGTTCTGGCAAAGAACGGAGAAGGTCTTGCAGGTGCCAACTATTCTATGGGATCTATGAGTGGTATCCATAATACTCATCCGGACTGGAAGATCATTGCTACGGAGACTGCTTCCCCGAGCAACAGCCGTGGTATCTACAATACACTGTCCGAGTACAGAAAGACAGGTGACTATCAGTGTACTGCATACGATACCAATGCTGTATCCTGGGGCAACACAGCACGTGAATCCTGGTGGTACACCGTGAAAGATGACTTTGTATCCGGTGAATTTATCTGGACCGGATTTGACTACATCGGCGAGCCGACACCTTGGAACGGAACAGGCGTGGGAAGTGTCAGCGGCGATAAGCTGGCAGTACCGAACTCTTCTTACTTTGGTGTGATCGATACCGCAGGTTTTGAAAAAGACTCTTTCTATTTCTATACCAGCCAGTGGAGAAAAGACAAACAGACACTGCATATCGTACCACAGAGCTGGAATGCAGAAGATTTAACTATCTCCGGCGGAAAAGTACCGGTATACATTTATTCGAATGCAGCAAAAGTAGAACTGTACCTGAACGGCAAACTGATCGGTACTTCTACCAGAAATGTAAAAACAACCGCAGCAGGACATGAGTGGGCTACTTACACAAGCGAGGCTAATGACAGTACACAGTGCAGTGCAGTCAACGACTCCACACAGTGGAAAGCACAGGCTGCCCAGTTTAATGTCAAATATGCAGAAGGTACGCTCAGTGCAAAAGCATATGATGCAGACGGATATGAGATCACAGATACACTCGGATCTGCTTCTGTAACAACAAACAGCGATGAGGGAACAAGCCTTGCTGTTACCGCAGAGAAGACAGAGATCCAGGCTGACGGAAGCAGCTTAAGCTACATCGATATTGATGTAAATGACAAAGACGGACGTTTTGTAAGCTCCGCAGACAACAGCATCCGCTTTACTTTGACAGGTAACGGAACCATCGTTGGTGTGGACAACGGAAATCCTTCTACCGTAGATAAGTTCCAGCAGAAATCTGTTCTGACAAGTGATAAGACCGCAAACATCAAGGCATTCAGCGGAAAAGCACTCGTTATCGTACGCAGCACCGAGGGTGCAGGCGGTTTTGTACTGAAGGCAGAGTCTACAGGTCTGAAAGGTGATTCTGTATTTGTAAGCACAACGGGTGACAAACAGGGTGAAGTGTTCCTGAAAGATTATGATATCAAAGGCGATTATACCGTAGTAATGGGAACGGCACCGGTACTGGAGACAACGGTAGAAGGTACACTGAGTGACGGAACAACAGCAAATGGTACGATCACATGGAACAACCTGACGGAAGCGATGTACAACAATCCGGGCGATTATGTACTGGAAGGTACCCTGAAGATTGGTACAGAAGAGATTTCTGTATCTGCAAACCTTCATGTAAAACCGATCATCAGAGCGATGAAAAATTACTCAAGAGCAACGGTAGCAGGTCTTGTTCCGGCACTTCCGGAAACGGTAGCAGGTGTTCTGCCGGATGGTACGACATACGGTGAGTATCCGGTTGTATGGGATGCAGTCAGTGCAGATGCTCTGGCAAATGTTGGCGATGTTGTTACCGTAAATGGTAAAGCGACTGTAGAAGGAAGAGAAAGAACGGTTACAGCAACCGTACGTGTCGCAGAAGGTGTGGTAAAGGATGCTGTAAACGTAGCACCGAAACGTAAAACACTGACAGAGAGCTGTGGCACCCCGGCAGATAACCTGCAGTCTATTGTAAATGGAACAAAAGATGTTCTGGATAATGGTAATGAGAGATGGACTAACTGGAATGATAACCTTCTGAACTCTTCACCGGTTATTACCTTTACCTGGGATGAAGTTTATGAACTGGCGAGTATCAAAGCTTGGTTCTTTACAGATACAAATGTAGATGTACCGAAGAACGTAGCCATTGCAGTATCCGAAGATGGTGAGAACTTTGAGAACGTTGAGTTTACACACGGTGATTATGTTGGTAATCAGGCAAATGAACTGGTATTCAAGAATGTTCAGAAAGCAAAAGCTTTAAGATTTATCATGACACAGCAGGATGAAGGCAAAAATGGTCATAAGACAGGTTTTGTTGGACTGACTGAGCTGGAAATCTGGACAAGCACAAATGGTTATACAACAAACAGTACTGCAACACTGGATACTCTGAAAGTAAATGGTACAGATGTTACAGGATTTGAAAGCGGAAAAGTAAGTGAAACACCTTACGAAGTAAGCGTAGAAGATGCAAACGAAGCAGTTATCAGCGCAACAGCAAACGATAACGCATCTGTAACCGTTGTACCGAATAAAGGCAATATTGTCAAAGTTCTGGTTACATCAGAAGATCAGAATACAACCAATGTATATCAGATCAAGATGACAGAAACAGGCACACCGGTAAGTGAAGCTACACTGGCAAACCTGAAAGCAGCGGCAGAAGATACAGCAGAATACGAAGAAAAATATTATACAGCAGATTCTTATGCAAGTTATGCAGAAGCTCTGGAAAATGTAAATGCAATTCTGAAAGACAAAGCAGCAACAGAAAGCTATGCACAGAAGAAGCTGAAAGCACTGCAGGATGCAAGGAAAGCTCTGGAACCTGCACCGATTACAGATGCAGTAAGAGCAGATATCCAGGCAGAAGCAGAAGCATTTGATGTGATCGTTAAGGGTGATTACACAGAAGAAACTTATAATGCATACAAAGCAGCAGTGGATGCAGCAAAGGCACTTCTTAGCAAGGACAGCACAACCCTTCTGGAAGCAGAAAACGCGCTGAATGCAGTAGATGCAGCAAAAGCTGGTCTGACTACCGTAGCAGATGAAGCACTGAAAGCAAGTCTGCAGGCAGCAGCAGATAAGTTTGATACCGTAAACGCAAATTACTATACAAAAGCAACTTACAGAGCATATAAGACAGCAGCAAATGCAGCAAAAGCGGTTCTGGCAAAAGCAAATGCAACAAAGAGTGAAATGAATGCAGCTCTGACAGCACTGAACGATGCAGAGAAAGCACTGAAACTTGCACCAGTCTCAGACGAAGTGAAGGCAAGCCTTCAGGCAGCAGTCGAAGCAGCAAAAGAAATCGATAAAGACGATTATACAAAAGCAACTTATGATCCATACAAAGCTGCAGTAGATGCAGCAAATGCAATTCTGGGCAAAGATGGTGCAACACTGAAAGAAGCAGAAGAAGCACTGCGTACAGTACGTGAAGCAAAAGCAGCACTGGTTTCCCTGCCGATGGATGCAACACTGAAGGCAGAACTGCAGAAAGCAGTAAATGACTTCGCTACATACAAGGACAAGGTGGCAGACTATACAGAAGCAACCTACAATGCATACAAAGATGCAGTGGATGCAGCAAAAGCAGTTCTGGCAAAAACCGATGTAACAAAGAAAGAAGCAAAAGCAGCAAAAGCCGCAGTGGATGCAGCCAAAGAAGCACTGACTCTTGCACCGGCAAGCAAGGAACTCTTAGATCAACTGGAGATTGCAATTGGCGAAGCAGCGAATGTAGTAAAAGAACATTACACAGAAGCAACTTACAATGCATACAAAGCAGCAGCAAAAGCAGCAGAAAAACTGCTTGGTGCAGGTAATGTAACAAAAGTGGATGCAGCAAAAGCACTGGCAGATCTGAATGCAGCAAAAGCAGCACTGAAAGAAGAAAAAGCTACCACTACAGAAAAAGAGCCGCTGAAAACAGAAGTAAATGTAACAGTAGATGAAAGCAAATATACTGGTGATTCTCTGAAAACATACAAAGCCGCACTGGCAGCAGCAAATACGGTACTGAATGATCCAAATGCAACAAAAGCACAGGTAGCGAAAGCTCTGGACGCACTGAAAGCAGCAAGAGCAGCTCTGGAAGAGAAAAAGGCTCCTCTGACACCGGCTGAAACAGAGACCAATGCAACGCAAACACCGTCTACGGACAAGAAACCGGAAACACCATCTACCGATAAGCCGTCCACACCGGAGACACCGGCTGCAGTTCCGGCTGTTGGTACTGTGATCAAGTACAAGAAAGCTACTTACAAAGTGACCGTATCTTCTGAAACAGCAGGTACTGTAACTCTGGTAAAACCGGATTCCAACAAGGGAACGAGCTTTAATGTACCGGCAACGATCAAGAGCGAAGACGGAAAATATACTTTCAAAGTAACTGAGATCGCAAACAATGCATTCAAGGGCAATAAGAAGCTGAAAAAAGTTGTGATCGGAAAGAACGTTAAGACGATCGGCAAAAATGCATTCTCAGGCGACAGCAAACTGAAGAATATCACGATCAAGTCCACTTCTCTGAAGAAAGTCGGAAGCAAGGCATTCAAGGGCATCCATGCGAAAGCAAAGATTAAAGTACCTGCTAAGAAGCTGAAAGCTTACCAGAAACTTCTGAAGAAAAAAGGACAGAAAGCAAGCGTAAAGATTAGTAAATAATCAGAACGTAGATCAGATATCAAAAGCGGATAAGTGGATTGATAGCTGAGCAGACCGCCTCCGGCAGATGAAAATCTGTCAGGGGCGGTTTTTCTACTTGTAAAATGTGTAAAAAATGGATAAGATATATAGATGATGCCATGGACAGGAGCCTGAGACCACGATGTGCCTGCACAGGTGTGGTTGCGTGCAAAGGGGGAAGGATCAATGAAGAGAGTATTTTTGATCGTGCTGGACAGTGTTGGTGTCGGTGCGGCACCGGACGCAGCACGTTTTGGGGATGCGGGCAGCAATACACTTGGAACCTGCCGGAAAACAGGAAAGCTTAAAGTTCCGAATCTGGAGAAACTGGGACTTTTTTCTCTGGATGGTATGGAATCCCAAAAAGAGGAGAGGGCGGCAGAAGGTTGTTTCGCAAGAATGACAGAAAAGTCAAATGGAAAAGATACCACGACTGGACATTGGGAGATTGCCGGACTGATTTCGGAAAAGCCGATGCCGGTTTATCCGCATGGTTTTCCGGATGGGATCATAAAAGCATTTGAAGAACAGACACACAGAGGAACGCTCTGCAACCTGCCATATTCCGGTACAGAAGTGATCAAAGTCTATGGTCAGGAGCATATAAGAACCGGAAAACTGATCGTGTATACTTCAGCGGACAGTGTGTTTCAGATTGCAGCACACGAAGAAGTAGTGCCGCTAAAAGAACTTTATGAGGACTGCCGCATAGCCAGAAAGCTTCTGACCGGGGAACATGCAGTGGGACGCGTGATTGCCCGTCCATTTGTGGGAAGTTATCCGGATTTTACAAGGACAGTCAACCGTCATGATTTTTCGCTGCTGCCGCCGCAGGAGACAGTACTTGATGAAATCCAGAAGGCGGGAATGGAGACGATTGGTGTCGGTAAGATTTACGACATTTTTGCCGGAAAGGGAATCAGCCGTACTTTTGCAAATGAAGGAAATGACAAAAATATGGAACGTGTTTTTGCACTTCAGAAAGAAGATTTTACCGGACTTTGTTTTGTGAATCTGGTGGATTTCGACATGATTTACGGGCACCGCAACAACATCGAAGGTTATACGGCGGCGTTAAATGCGTTTGATGTGCAGCTTGGCAGATTCCTTGCGCAGATGCATCAGGAAGATCTGCTGCTGATCACGGCAGACCATGGATGTGATCCGGGTTATCCGGGAACGGATCATACCAGAGAATACACACCTTGTCTGTGCTATGGAAAGACTCTGAAAAAGGGTGTGGATCTGCATACCAGAGAGAGTTTTGCAGATATTGCGGCAACAGTTGCCGAGGCACTTGGGATATCACATACAGGTGCAGGAAAAAGTTTCTATCAGGAAATACGATAGCAGAACGGAAAGGAGATATTTTGAAGAAACTTCTGATATATCTTCGCGACTATAAAAAAGAGAGCATTCTTGCTCCGGTATTCAAAATGCTGGAAGCAACGTTTGACCTTCTGGTTCCTCTTGTTATGGCTGCGATCATCAACACAGGAATTGCAAATAAAGATAAAGGTTATATTCTGTCACACTGTGCACTTCTGATCCTGCTTGGTGTGGTTGGACTGACCTGCAGCATTACGGCACAGTATTTTGCGGCGAAAGCGTCCGTTGGATTCTGTACCAGAGTGCGCCATGTACTGTTTTCGCATATCCAGTCACTTGGATTTGCGGAAATGGATAAACTGGGGACTTCGACACTGATCACGCGTATGACAAGTGACATCAATCAGGTACAGAGCGGTCTGAACCTGTTTCTGCGTCTGTTTCTGAGATCGCCGTTTATCGTTTTCGGAAGCATTGTGATGGCATTTATCGTAAGTCCGAAGGCGGCTGTTATTTTTGTAGTGACCATCCCGCTGCTTTCGGTGGTTGTTTTTGGTATTATGCTCATCACAATGCCGCTCTACCGCAAAGTGCAGGGCAGTCTGGACGGAATCCTTGGCATTACCAGAGAAAATCTGACCGGTGTGCGTGTGATCCGTGCATTTGGCAGGGAAGAGCAGGAGGGGGAACGTTTTGAAGAGAGCAATGCCCTGCTGGTACGCAGTCAGCTTCTGGTGGGTAAGATTTCAGCACTGATGAATCCGCTGACGTATGTGATGATCAATCTTGCTATCGTTGTGATCTTAAATACCGGCGCGGTGCAGATCCATGCCGGAACTATGCAGCAGGGGGATGTGATCGCACTGGTCAATTATATGAATCAGATTCTGATCGAACTGGTGAAGCTTGCCAACCTGATCATTCAGGTGACAAAAGCGATGGCATGTGCAGACCGTGTGGCTTCCGTTCTGGATGTAGAGCCGCAGATGGAGTTTTCCTGCAAAGAAAAAGCCGGGAAAACGGGTACTTCCGGGGAAGAAGTCGCATTTGACCATGTATCTTTCACTTATGGAGGCGCAGGGGCAGAAGCACTGTCAAACATTCATTTTTCAGTGAAAAAGGGACAGACGGTCGGTATCATTGGCGGAACCGGAAGCGGAAAATCTACGCTGGTCAGTCTGCTGGCGCGTTTCTATGATGCAACGGATGGACAGATCCGCATCGGCGGGCGGGATATACGCAGTTATTCCAGGGAGGAACTGCGTAAAATGATCGGTATGGTCATGCAGAAAGCACAGCTCTTTTCTGGCACGATCCGCTCAAATCTGCTCTGGGGAAATCCGGATGCGACGGATGAAATGCTCTGGAGGGCACTTGCGACAGCTCAGGCAGAAGAATTTGTACAGAAAAAGGAAAAACAACTGGATGAAACCGTAGAGCAGGGCGGACGCAATCTTTCCGGAGGGCAGAAGCAGCGCCTGACGATTGCCCGTGCGTTGGTCGAAGATCCGGAAATCCTGATCCTGGATGACAGTGCCAGTGCACTGGATTTTGCAACCGATGCCGCACTTCGAAAGGCGATCCGTGAGCTGGATAAGAAAATGACAGTCTTTATCGTCAGTCAGAGGACATCGAGCCTGATGCATGCCGATCTGATCCTGGTACTGGATGATGGAAAAACGGTCGGTATGGGTACGCATGAGGAACTGCTTTCGAACTGTCCGGTATATCAGGAGATTTATGAAAGTCAGTTTGGAAAGGCAGGTGAGACGGCATGACAGGCAGAGTATGGAAACATATCCGGAAATACTGGTTTTATATTGTATGCAGCCTGATCTTTGCAGCACTTTCTGTAGCAGCACAGCTTTATGTGCCGATCCTGACCGGAAATGCCATTGACCATATGCTGGGTGGTGGAAAAGTAGATTTTGCAGGTGTGTCAGGGATCGTACAGACGATTCTGGTCGCAGCGGCAGTGACTGCAGTTTCCCAGTGGATTTTTGGTATCTGTAATAATAAGATTACTTATAATGTAAGCCGTGACCTGAGAAATGCTGCGATCGCCAAGATCCAGAAACTTCCGGTGTCGTATCTGGATGCACATCCGACCGGAGACCTGGTGAGCCGTGTGATCGCCGATGTGGAGCAGTTTGCAGACGGACTGCTGATGGGATTTACCCAGTTTTTTACCGGTATTCTGACGATACTTGGAACGCTTGGATTTATGCTGTATGTGAATATACCGATCACAGTAGTTGTGGTGTGCGTGACACCGCTCAGTTTTGTGGTGGCTGGCTTTATTGCAAAGAAAACTTACCGCAATTTCCATATGCAGACGGAAGTGCGCGGGGAACAGACAGCATTTATCAATGAAATGATCGAAGGGCAGAAAGTGGTACAGGCATTCTGCCATGAAAATGAAAATATCCGGCAGTTTGATGAGATGAACGAACGGCTGCAGGGGGCGAGCCTGAAAGCAATCTTTTTCAGCAGCATTACCAATCCGGCAACCCGCTTTGTCAATAACGTGGTTTATGCCGGCGTTGCCCTGGTGGGTGCACTGTTTTCGGTAGCCGGCGGCATTACGGTGGGACAGCTTTCCTGCTTTTTAAGTTATGCGAACCAGTATACAAAGCCATTTAATGAGATTTCCGGTGTCGTTACGGAACTTCAGAATGCCATGGCATGTGCGCAGCGTATTTTTGAACTGCTGGATGAAGAAGAACGCACACCGGACAAAGTAGATGCACGTGTTCTGACGGAAGAACAGGTCGATGGAACGGTGGAGATCTCGGATGTATCGTTCAGTTATGTGCCGGACCGCAAACTGATCGAGCATTTTAATCTTTCGGTAAAACCGGGTGAGCGCGTGGCGATCGTAGGGCCGACCGGATGCGGCAAAACAACGCTGATCAACCTGCTGATGCGTTTTTACGATGTGGATGCCGGACAGATCAGGGTATCCGGAACGGATATCCGTGATATCAGCAGAAATTCGCTGCGCCGTAGTTATGGTATGGTGCTGCAGGATACCTGGCTGAAATCCGGAACAATCTATGAGAATATCGCATATGGAAAACCGGATGCCACAAAAGATCAGGTAATCACAGCTGCAAAAGCTGCTCATGCGCACAGTTTTATCAAGCGTCTGCCAGATGGCTATGATACAGTGATCACAGAGGATGGAGGTAATATCAGCCAGGGACAGAAACAGCTTCTTTGTATTGCAAGAGTCATGCTCTGTCTGCCGCCGATGCTGATTCTTGATGAAGCAACTTCCAGTATTGATACACGTACCGAAATTAAGATCCAGCAGGCATTTGCGAAGATGATGGAAGGGCGTACCAGCTTTATTGTAGCACACAGACTCTCCACCATACGTGAAGCTGATATCATCCTGGTGATGGAAAATGGAAAGATCATCGAACAGGGAAATCATGAGGAATTATTGAGAAAACAGGGATTTTACGCAAAATTATATAATAGTCAATATGAATTGTGATAGTTTTGTAAAGTAGTGACCTTGTTTTGTAATGTTTTTCAGTTATACTATAAAACAGTGTCAGGGGCAAATTTGGGGAGTACGCAGTACGGAATCAGTTGTATGGCAGCTTTATAAGACGGGTGAAGAAGGAAGGTGCAAACGTGAAGCAGATTATCATATATAAATCGAGAACCGGTTTTACAAAACAATATGCGCAGTGGCTTGCCGAGTCGCTGAAGTGTGAATGTATTCCGCAGGAGGATGCAGGCGGTGTGCGGCTCTCGGATTACGATGTCATCATTTTCGGAAGCAGCTTCCGTGCAGGAAATATAGAAGAGATCAAATGGTATAAGGAAACAGTTCTTCCATTTGATAAGATCAATGTAGTATTTGTAACCGGTGCCATGCCGCAGACTTCACCAGAAGCAGTAAAGGCAGTGGAGCAGAGTTTTAACAGACAGGAACGCCAGAAGATCCGTACTTTTTATTTACAGAGCGGACTGAATTATGAAGCGATGAATCTTGGTGACAAGCTGATGATGAAAGTGTTCCGAGGTGTGTTAAAGAGCAGGAAGCCACGCACAGAAGAAGAGCGGAGTTTCCTGGAACTGATTCAGAAATCCTTTGATTATTCCGAGCCGGCAAATCTGGAGCCGATGCTCAATTATATCCAGGGATTGTAGGAATGATATAAGACAGATATAGGACATAGAAAAGAAGCAGACTCAGAGAAAAAGAAAATCTGAACTGCTTCTTTTTGTGTACAGCTACAGAAGCCTGCCGTAAATGGCTCTCGATGCCAGATGACTTCCATAACTCAGTGTCTTGATACAGATCCCCCCATTTGGATAGGTGGAACCGGTATGTCCGGTAGCGTTTAAAATAAGACCATTTCCTATATAAATTGCAACATGTACCAGTCCGCCATATGGTGGTAAGGTATTGGAGCGATAGAAGATCAGATCGCCGGGTTTTAAATCTTTCCGGCTGATAAATTTACATTCATTATACTGATTGATCACGTAAGTTTCCGGCATGTTCCGTCCTGCTTTGCGGAAGCATTTGGTGACAAGTGCAGAACAGCAGATTCCGTTTTTCAGATCATTGCCGCCGCTCTGATAGCGTGTGCCGAGGTATTTCAGGCCATAGCAGATCGCATCATATGCATAAGGTGTTGCTCCTTTTTTGAAGCTTTCATAAGAAATGGCTTTCAGGCGCATGATGGAAGTGCTGACGTAGCCGGTCACATTTTTATCCGGAAGATATACCGGAATCCAGGAACTGCGCATGCCTTCGGTGATCTGGGACTGATCTACGACAACGGCATCGCTGTGTTTTAATGTGGCAAGTTTTGATGATTTGGAGGAAGGCTGACTGCGCACAGCCGTTGTTTTGCCATAGCGGATATTGTAGGCGATGACAAGATAGCCGTCTCCTTTTTTGTATTTGCCAAGATTGATCTTAGGTGCTGCCTGAGTGTGTGCCGGGATCAGAAAGATGGCACACAGAAGAAAAAGGACTGCTGGCAGCAGACAGTGTGATGTTTTTTTTCGGAACATAAGACTCCTTTCTGGATTTCTGTGATGCTGGTGGGCAGGCAAAAGATGCCATACCGGTTGTGTTTATATGTTACTATATTTTAACAAAAAATTACAAGAATGTAAAGAAAAGGATTGTGATGGAAAAAGGGGAAGCTAATTCCGATGCCAGCATTGACACAGAAAAAAAATGGATGTAGACTGAATTTGTCAAAAGAACTGACTAATTTCATAAGAATTCTGTGGTGAGATTCTTTGTTTAAAGGTCTCTTTAAAGGAATCCGGTGTGAATCCGGAGCAGTTATTCCCTGCTGTATGGGGGACGAAAAGGACAAAATGTCACTGGTTTAGAAACCGGGAAGGCGTCTTAAGTAGGAAGAACCCAAGCCAGAACACAAACACAGAACGGTTTTATCAGTAACGTCCGCAGGCATAGCGGAGGTGTATTTTTTGTACCCTTTTGCCCGGTGTCTGAAGATTATGAAATGATGTTGGAGGCGCGCAAAAAGGGAAGGAGGACAAAAGAAAATAGAAGCGCAGATGCAATATGTGTGAAACAGGAAAATAATCAGAGCGTCCTAAGACGCACAAGGAGGAAATAATGAAAAGAAAGGAAAAAAGATTTGCATCCAGAATTCTGGCATGGTTACTGGCATTTCTGATGATCACAACCATGGTTCCGACAAGTGCATTTGCAGCATTGCCGGCGCAGGCTACGGAAGCAGTTGTTTCAAACGATACGGTTGTATCCGATGATGTCTCGGCATCCGATGAAACAACGGAAAATGGAATTCTTTTAAAGACAACTCTGACAGACAATCTTAAAATAAAAGGACAGCGCAAGCTGTTCACGGTCTGGGCAAGAGACGCAGAGGATAACAAGCTCACACCTACCGTATCAATGGATGGTGAGAAAATCGAGTGTACTTGGAATGACAGTGTAATGACAAGCTTTACACTGGACTTTAATGGTCTGGAAGAAGGCGAACATACGGTTGAAATTCAGGCGGAAGATGAAAAAGGTAATTCCAGAAGCATGACCTTTACGGTTATCTACCAGAAAGCAAAAAAAGGTGAATTTATCGGTTATGCGACCGTCAGCATCGAAGCTTTTACGATTTCCAAAGGTTATATCGTTGAGCCGGTCTTGATGCCGGTTTATGAAGGCGACAATGCAGCAAAGGCGATTGCAAATCTGCTCCATGAAGAGGGGTATGATTTAAACTATACCGGAACTCTTGACAGTGGTTTTTATATGGCCAATATTGTAGGATCCAATGCAGAAAAACCAAAGAATGCGACAAAGGAACTGGATCTTTCCGGTGCAGCAATCGAACCGCATATGGCAGAAAAGCTTCCGGATCTGCAGTTTGATGCCGATGGAGGCACCGAAGGATCACTTGGTGAATTTGATTATAACCCTTATTCAGGCTGGATGTACTGTGTCAATACGGTATTTCCAAATGTTGGATATGCGGATTATTATCTGTCAGCAGGCGATGTCCTGCGTACGCAGTTTACTCTGAAGTATGGTGGAGATGTTGGCGGATCTAATGCTATGGGCGGTGGTTATGATGATTCTTACAGTGTTGCAAACAAAGATGAACTGACGACGACGCTGGCAAAGATCAATTCCGCACCAAACAGTGCATCACTGAAGGCAGATCCGGATATCGCAGCAAAGATTACGGAAGCAAAAGAAGTACTGCAGAATATTGTTGCAGAACAGAGCGAAGTAGATAAGATAAACGATGAACTGAATAAACTGCTTGGAGGTGAGATTACCAGCATCACACTCGATCAGAGTGAGATTACACTGGAAAACGAAGGAACCCTGCAGTTAAATGCAAAAGTGGAACTGACAGGTAAACCGGTTGATCCGATTGAGTGGATCAGTGAAGAACCTTCCATCGCAACCGTAAAAAATGGTCTGGTAACAGCAACCGGTGCAGGTACTACAACCATCACGGCAAGCTGCGGTGACAAGACGGCAACCTGTAAAGTAACCGTAAAGGCAAATCCACTTCTGGAAGTTCAACTGAATAAAACAGAACTGGAACTGCTGAAAGGTGACAGCGAAACGCTGAAAACAACACTGGTTCCGGAAAACACAACAGATGACAAGAAGGTTACCTGGAGTACCAGTGATGCAACTGTTGCAGCTGTAACGCAGACCGGAAGAGTAACCGCTAAAAAAGAAGGAACGGCTGTCATTACAGCAAAAGCTGCTGATAAAGAGGCAACCTGTACCGTAACAGTCAAAGAAGTCCACACAGAGCGGATTTATTTTGCTGACAGCAAACTGACACTGAACAAAGGACAGAGACGTTCTCTGTCACTGAAATTTGAACCGTCTGATACAACGGATGCAAAAACAGCAACCTGGAAGAGTTCTGAGCCGACCGTAGCAAGTGTTTCTTCAAACGGTTATCTGAATGCTTTGAAACAGGGAACCACGACGATCACAGCAACCATTGGTGATCTGACTGCTTCTATGGAAGTAGAAGTCAAAGAGATCCCAATGACGGGTGTAAAACTCAGCTCTGCAACAAAATCGCTCAAAGTAAGACAGTCTGCATATTTAGCTGAAAGTTATCTTCCAAGCGATACCACAGATACCAAGAGCGGAACCTGGAAGAGCAGCAACACAGCCGTTGCAACCGTCAGCACATCCGGCCGTGTAACCGGTGTCAGCGAAGGAGAGGCAACGATCACCTTTACAAGCGGTGCATTTTCAGCAGAATGTTATGTAAAAGTTCTGTCATCGGACAGTAGCATTACAAATACAACAAGCATTACGTCGGATAAAACATATCTTGGTCTGACAACTTCCGGTGCACAGAAAACGCAGAAAGTTACAGCAGATATTGGAGCAGGAACGGATCCGGTTGTATGGACTTCTTCCAATCCGACGGTTGTAACCGTAAGCACAGAGGATCCATCTGTGGCAGTACAGGCAGCAGAAACGGCTGCACCGGCACAGATTGGAAAAGAAGCATGGGTGACGGCAGTTGGTACAGGCGATGCTGTGATCACAGCACAGTCTGGAAGCAAGAGTGTGGAAATCCCGGTAAGTGTCGTTGCACCGGGACTGGAATCTTTCAAACTTCTTGCAGGAACCAACGCAGATACTTCCTATGCTTATGAGATCACACCGGAATTTAATACAGCCAAAAATAAATATCAGATGATTGTTCCGGATTCGGTTACGATTGGTTATTTCTATGCAAAACTTGCAGATGGTGTTACAGCAATTCTGACAGCACGCTATATTGCAACAAATAATAATGCTGAAAAAACCGTAACGTTAAGAAGTGGAAGTACAGCCAGTGCATATAATCTGATTGCAAAAGGCATGAGCGGAAATACACTTTATGTAGATGTGAAAAACGGCGATAATACGACAACTTACGAATTTGATATTGTTCGTGAATCTACGCTGACATCCTTAAGTGTGGCATCAGTCGAGGGAGAAGAAGTACTTCATCCTGGCTTTGATAAAAATGTAACGGATTACACAGTCAGTGTCTATGGAGAGAACGACAGCGTAAAGGTAAGTGCAGAAGCAGCACTGACAGATGCAACTGTTTATGTAAACGGCACTGCAGTAACCGAGGAGACAAGCGTTCCACTTACCGGTGATGAGACAGTTATTACCATAAAAGCGGCAGTGGAAAATGCAGCGGATCAGGCAAGAGAATACAAGATTCATGTCCTGAGAAGAAAAGCAGTGAAACTGACACTGAAAGCCGATCCGGCAGATGCAGTGATCACGCTGAAAGACGCAGACAGCAAAAAGCTGAAAGCAGAAAATGGTGTGTATACACTGAAAGCAGAAGAAACCTACAGTTATGCAGCAGTCAAGACAGGATATATCACGAAGAAAGATACGATATCCATAGCAGAAGATACTGAGAAAACCATCACAATGGAAAAAGCACCGCAAAGCACCAGAAAAGATGTATCCGCAGTGTGGAAAAATTTCCGTAACAGCGATGATAATATGGGTATCACCTCTGCCAAAACACCAAAGAGTGAGACAACGACTTACGAAAAATGGTTTAAGAAACTGGGAATTAACTGGAGTGCCGCACCGAGTGTCCAGATCATCGTGGACAATGCTTTGATCGTAATGAGTTCAAAATATATTTACAAACTGGATCTGAATACTGGTGATATCCTGCAAACCGGCGATATGGTAGCAACAACAAACTTTGGATATACACCGCCGACTTATGCAGACGGCATGATCTTTGCACCGCTGTCAGACGGACGTATACAGGCATTTAATGCAGAAACACTGGAATCTCTGTGGGTTTACCAGGATCCTCTGAAAGGTCAGTCCTTAAGCCCGATCACTTACAGTGACGGTTACATTTATACCGGATTCTGGAATGCAGAGATAAAAGATGCAAACTATGTGTGCATCCCGGTAACGGATGAAGATCCGACCAATACCCAGGAAGCAAAAGAAGCAGCATGGCAGTATACGCATACCGGTGGTTTCTACTGGGCAGGTTCCGTTGTACGCGGTGACTATGTCGTATTTGGTACGGATGACGGCACAAGCGGTTCCGACGGTCCGGCAAACGTATTGTCTCTGAACAAAAAGACAGGAGAAGTTGTGGACAGCATCGATGTAATCGGTGACCAGCGTTCTACGATCGCTTACGACAAGGAAACAGACAGGCTGTATTTCACAACAAAAGCAGGCTACCTCTACAGTGTAAAACTGAATGCAGACGGAACCTTTGCAAAAGATACTCTGAAATCCGTACAGCCTGGAACCATGAGCACCAGCACACCGGTCGTATATAACGGAAGAGTGTATGTCGGCGTGACAAGCGGAAGCAATTTCAGCGGAACCTTTGCAATCAGTGTTGTGGATGCAGCAACCATGACAGAGATCTATAAAGCACCACTGAAAGGATATCCACAGTGCTCCGTACTTCTGTCAACCGCTTATGAAAAAGAAGACGGAAGTGTTTATCTGTATGCAACCTATAACACCAATCCGGGTGGTATCACGCTGATCCGTGATAAAAAAGGACAGACCACCCCGGATGTAGAAGAAGTATTTACACCGGAAAAAGCAAGACAGAATTATTGTATCACAAGTATTATCTGTGATGAAAACGGTACATTGTACTACAAAAACGACAGTGGATGTGTTATGGCAGTCACAAGCAGCAGTGCCTATATGACTGGTGTTACATCAAGTGCAGAAGGCAGCAGCATTGACGCAGGTGCAGCATTTGATACAAAAGTAAATTCACATAAGATCAATATTTTGTCACATGCAGAAAAAACAACACTGACCATAAGTGCATCCGAAGGAAGCACGGTAACGATCAACGGCGTAGAAGGAAACAGCTATGAGCTGACACTGACCGATGAAGCAATTACGGTACCGGTTGTTGTGAAAAAGGGTGCAGACAGCAGATCATACACGCTGATCGTACAGAGAAAAGAGCCGAATACCAGACTCAGTGAACTTTGCGTGACAAACAGCAATGCAGCACCGAGTTCAAACAGTATGGTGCCGATGACACCGACATTCAGCAACGACGTACATGAATACCGTGCAGAATACAGCAGTACAAGAAGCTTCTTAAATGTATGGGCACTGGCACAGGATGCAAATGCAACTGTAAAGGTATATCCGGTCATGGTCGGAAGCAGAACAGCGGTAGGATCAGACGGAACGATCGGAATCACATCAACCATAAGCGGTCACAATCGTTATGCAATCTATTTTGCAGACAATACAGACTGTGCAAAAGTACGCGTTGAAGTGACCGGAGAAGGCGGCGTAGTTAAGGATTCTTACTATGTGACCTTAAAACAGAATGCAGGAAATACACCGATTATCTCTGATGCCACAGGCGTAAGCAAAGATGTGACAACCGGAAGCATTACCTTTACTTCAAACGAGTATGGAACATTCTATTATAAGGCAGTACCATATGGTGAAAACGCACCGGAGTCGATCGATACAACCGGAGAAGGAACAAGTGTTGAAGTTGGTGAGTCAACTGTAGAAGTTACAAATCTGCCTTCGGCAGTCAGTGATGTTTATGTGGTTGTAAAAGATAACGATGCACAGTCACATACCAGCAATATGCTGAAAGTGACAATTGCAAACAAAGAAGCAGCTATTGCAGAACTGAATGCATACAAAAATGCAGAGGATTACCGTGATGCGGAAAAAGCCCAGATCACAAAGATCCTTGCAAATGCAAAAGTGCTGATCAACAATGCAGAATCAGCAGAAGAGGTTGCCAGACAGTTAAGCGATGCAAAAGCAGATCTGGATAAACTGAAAACAAGTGCAGATTTTGCAGCGGATGAAAAGACACAGACCGATGCAGATGCAGTAAAAGCACTGATTGAAGCACTTGGCGATGTGACACTGGAGAAAAAAGAAAGTGTAGAGGCAGCAAGAAATGCATACGATGCACTTTCATCTGATGCGAAAAAACTGGTTTCCAATTACGATGTTCTGGTTCAGGCAGAAAAGACCATTCAGACTCTGGAAGCGAAGAAACAGCAGGAAGAACTGAAAAACCAGATGGATGCAGCGGCAGCAGCATCGGTAAGCAGTGCGATCACAGCGATCGGAGAAGTGACCCTGGACAAGAGAGGCGTGGTAGCAGCAGCAAGAGCCGCATACGACACCCTGACAGAAGATCAGAAAGCGCTGGTAACAAACTACAGTGATCTGACTGCAGCAGAGAGCCGTATTGCAGAACTTGTACAGGAAGCAGCAGACAAAGCAGAAGCAGACAAGGCAGAGCAGGCTAAACAGGAAGCCCTGAAAGCAAAAGCACAGCCAGCCATCGATGCGATCACAGCGATCGGAGAAGTAACACTTGACAGTGAAGAAGCAATCACGGCAGCAAGAAATGCATATGAAGCACTGGAAGCAGATGTGAAAGCAAAAGTAACGAACCTGTCTGACCTGGTTATCGCAGAAAAAGACCTGGCTGCACTCAAAGCAGCAAAGAAAACAGAAGAAGATCTGAAAGCTCTGGAAGAAGCACAGAAAGAGCAGGATGCAAAACTGAAAGCACAGGAAGAACAGCTCAGAGCAGAAAAAGACAAGTATGTATTTAATGAGAAAACAACGTTGAAATCTGCAAAAGCAAAGGGCAAAAAAGTAACGCTGAAATGGAATAAAGTAACGGGTGCGAGCGGGTATGCAATTTACAGCAAAACCGGAAAAGGAAAATGGAAACTTATCAAGACGCTTCATAATGGAAGCAAGACAAGTTACAAACTGAAAGGAAAAGCTGGCAGGAAATATACTTACAAAGTACGTGCATTCCGTAATGTAGAGAACAAAGTGATCTATGGAGAGTACTCAAATACGAAATCCGTAAAGATCAAAAAGTAACTGTAAAGCAGAAGATGGTGGTCAGGGGGGCAGAAGCCTGCCCCCCGGGATCATCTTTTAAATACACTTAAAAAATACAGGAGTGTGGAGAAATGAGCAGAAAAACAAAAAAACAGGGTTATGGTAAACGGATTCTTGCAGGAATTTTGTCGGCAGTGGTAGTTCTGTCATCTGTCCAGATTCCTGTTAAAGTTCATGCGGAAGCATGGGATCAGGATAAGTTTGCCGATAATCTGAAGCTTCGCTTCTGGAAAGATGAGCAGCCGGGAGTACGTTTTTATATCAATGCAGCAGCAAAATATATTCTGGAGAATCAGATAGAACAGTCAGAAAAATCAGGTACAGAGTATCCGACGGTCGGCAGTACCTTTGGAGAATGGTCCGTGTGGGATCTGCTCAGAGGAATGTACACTGGTGCGGATTATATCAACAGTATTCCGGAAAATTATTTTGAAGACTATCTGGGACGGGTAGAAGCTTATGTGGACGAAAAAGAAGGTGTACTGGACAGGTCGAAATCCACGGAGTGGTCCAGACTGATCCTGACGTTGACAGCAATGGGATATGATATCAGAAACGTAGCAGGAAAATATGATTTTATTGAAAAATTATCAGAGTCCTTTTCTTTTTCTTATAAACAGGGAATCAATGGCCCGATCTGGGAAACAATTTCCATGAATAGTGGTGATTATGCATTTAATGAGACAGACGATCCGGATACGGCAAATACTTTTGGAAAAATGCTGGATTACATTTTAAATCTGGAGATTACAGATGCAGAAGGTGTACAGGGCGGTTTTGCACTGACTGGTAAGAAACCGGATGTGGATATTACCGGTATGGCACTCACTGCATTTGCACCTTATTATAGAAATGAAGAAAAATACAACGAAACCGGAGCAGAACATAGCTATGAAGAATTTGCCTGCGCAGTGGAACGTGGTATTCTGGTGCTTTCAAAGATGCAGAAGAAAAATGGCGGGTTTGAGAGCTGGGGAACGGTCAACAGCGAGTCCACGGTCTGGGCAATGATGCCGCTGCTGGAGATGGGGATCGATCCAAAATCCGATGAGGTGGAGCTGCCGCATATCGCTGAAACCTGCAGTTTTGTAAAAGAAGGTGCGAAGCAGGACGGCGTTTATACAGACAATATGGTGGATGCCCTTCTGACTTTCTGGGCAGCAGGAAGCGGAAGCAGTGCTTCGATTGGCGGATTTAAACATGTAACAGCAGGCTATGACGGGGGCGGCGGTTCTGGTACAACAGTCAATCCGATGGCAACAGATCAGGCGCTTTATGGACTGATCGCATACGATCGATTTGAACATGGAGAAAATACTCTTTTCGATATGCAGGATCAGATTGACGGAAGTTATGTAAATGCTGCGGCAAAGCAGTATACGATTACTTATGACGGACAGCAGGAGAGTGAGACGTTTACCGTGGAAGCTTCACCATATGCAGAAGTTCTGTTATCGGAAGGGGAGGTGTCCGAAGGGGCAGAGGTACTTCTGACGGAGTGGAATACCGAGCCAGACGGCAGTGGAATCAGCTATTATCCGGGGGAAGTGCTTTCCATGCCGGAACAGGATATCATACTTTATGCGCAGTACGGTCAGCCAAGCTATGCGCTGAAGCTGGAACTGAATGGTGGAACGCTGGCAGAAGGTTTTACCGTTCCTGACAGCTACAGTCCACAAGATCAGATTACCCTGCCAACCGCAGAAGAGATCACAAAAGCAGGATGCAAATTTGACGGATGGTATACCAATGCAGAATTTACCGGAAATAAAGTGACAGAAATTCCGGCACACAGTTATGGTGATAAGACGTTTTATGCGAAATGGACAGTCAACACGGAAAAAGCAAATCAATTTTACACGATTGTTAATCGTCTGTCTGGCCATGCAACCACAATTTCAGACAAGGAAGATATTGAAAAGGCAAGAGAACTCTACGATTCCATGCTGGACATCGAGCGGGAGCGGATCACGGCGGCTACCTACAATACGTTCCTGAAAAAAGAAAAAGAACTTCAGGCATTGCTTGCGAGCATGAATCAGGCACAGCAGGTCAGCAGCATGATCGCTGCTCTGGAGAAAGAACTGACGCTTGCGGATGAACAGCAGGTAGTACAGGCAAGAAATGCTTATGATGCACTGACAGAAGAAGAAAAGGCAATGGTAGAAAACCTGTCCGTTCTGACAAATGCAGAAGAGAAGATTGCCCAGTTGAAGGAAAACAAAGCAAAAGCCGATGCGGTGATCGCACAGATTGAAGCAATCGGAGAAGTGACACTGGACGCAAGAGAGGAGATCGCAGCGGCGAGAGAGGCGTTTGGGGCGCTGACAGAAAATCAGAAAGCGCTGGTACCGGAGCGTACGCGGAAGATACTGGAAAATGCAGAGAAGAGAATTACGGAACTTCTGGAACAGAAAGATAAGATTGATGCATTTCTAAGCTGTGCAGGGCGGATTCCGGAGACCGTATCCATCGAGGATGACAGTCTTCTGCTTGTCATGCGTGCACATGCAGCCTGGCTGAAATTGAGCGATGAAGAGAAAAAACAGGTGGATGAAACACTGATCGGAAAGATTCAGGAAAAAGAAAAGCAGCTTCAGGAACTTGCACAGCAGAAGATGACCGATGCAGATTATGAGGCGGCACAGGCAATGGAGATCCGTATTGCGGCGGCGGGCGGTGATGTGAAGCTGGAAGATGAAGCAGTGCTTTTGCAGATAAGAAATGATTTTGATGCGATGAGCAATGTACAGCAGGCACTGGTGAGCAATTATTATTCACTGGTAGCACAGGAGATGGGACTCGAAACGCTGAAAAAGGATACTGCTGTTGCAGCAGCTATCATGGAGCGGATCGCATCTCTTGGAGAGATTACATTTGATAGTGAAGAAACGCTGACGGCACTTCGAAAAGATTACAGTGCACTGACAGCAGCACAGAAAAATCTGGTTACAAATTACGAACTGCTTGCACAGGCGGAAAATAAACTGGCAGATCTGAAATACAACAGAAGTCAGGCACAGGCGGCGATCGACAAGATAAATGGCATCGGGGAAGTGACCTTAAACAGCCGGGAAGATATTGCAAAAGCAAGAGCGGCTTACGATGCACTGCTGGAAAATCAGAAACAGTATGTCAGTGAAGAAATCCTGAAAGTGCTGACGGATGCAGAGGCAGAATATGCAAGGCTGGAATCGCTTGTTCTGAAAAACATCGCACTGGACAAAACAGAAGTCACTCTGAAAAAAGGAGAACAGGTGACACTTAACGTGTCATACGATCCGGAAGATACCATCAGCGATAAAACGGTTGTCTGGAATGTGGCAGATTCTTCGGTTGCATCAGTGGAAAACGGAGTTGTAACAGCCGTGGCCGGTGGAGAAACCGTTGTATCTGCACATGTTGGAGAGCTGACAGCAAACTGCACCTTAAAAGTAGAGGTGCTTCCGGAGCGGATTGCATTTACGGAAACGGCAGTAATGCTGAAAAAGGGTACTACGCATATGCTGAAAGCAGAACTTCTTCCGGGAGATGTAAATGTGACAGCGAATATCAGCTATCGCAGCAGCCAGCCACAGATCGCAGAGGTGGATGCATCCGGACAGATCCGGGCACAGGCAGCCGGAGAAGCGGTGATCACGGCATACTGTGCCGAATATCCGCAGGTTACGGCAGACATAAACGTGACGGTTACAGAAGAACAGCAGGTACAGCCCGCACCACAGCCGGCAGACCCAAAACAGAATCTTACCGTTTCTGTGCAAAAAGTTTCGTTTATATCACTGAAAACATCAAAACAGAAAAAAGCAGTGTTGAAATGGAAGAAGATCAAAGATGCGTCAGGGTATGAAATTTTCTATGCGGTTGGGAAAAAGAAAAACTGGAAGCGGGCAAAGAATATAAAAAAAGCATCCACAGCAAAGCTGACCTGGAAAAAACTGAAATCCGGCAAAAAATATTATTTCCGGATCCGGGCGTATAAAATGGTAGGTGGAAAAAAATACACCGGAAAGTACAGTAAGATCCGTTCGGTAAAAGTTAAATAAGAAGGATTTTCTTGTAAAATGACAGGAGGAAGGTATGAGAGAGCTTTTTCAGAAGATTGTGAAAAAGTTGCAAAGACATTCAGAAGCAGCAGGTGCCGTTATGGCACTGCTGCTTGTTGTGCTGTTTGCAGGTGTGATGGTTTCCGGTATCCGTACACAGAAAGAACAGATACCGGCAAATCCGATCACCGGCATGGAAAAAAGTTCCATGGTTATGTTAAGCGGTACAAAAGAAGTGCTGGCAGATCAGCAGGAAAGCGATGGAAGCGGCCGGCAGGATTCACAGCCACAGACAGAAACCAGGAGCCAGGATCAGCCGGAAAGTGAAACAAATAAAGCAGCATCAGAAGAAGCTGCACAGAAACAGGAAAATCAAAAAGGAACGATACCGTCCTCTTCTGGAAGAGGTACAAGTCAGACAAATGGAAACAGCTCTGGCAGTGCATCTGGTACAAATGGGAATGAAAGCGGTGCAGCAAGTCAGAAAGATAAGAAAAAATCAGGCTCAGAGAAAGGGGATTCCGGAAATAAGAAAAAAGAAAAAGACGGAAAAAAAGACCAGCAGTATTTCTGGACAACGATTGAAAATGGTAGTACGGTCAGCCAGGCAGACTACAGCTACGAAATTGAGCAGCTCACAGATCTGAAAGTGCTGAAAACGGAAAATACGTTAAATGATGGCAGAGCAACGGCATACCGTGGAACACTGAAACTGGCACATGGGGAAAATAAAATTCTGGTAGCGGTGACTTATCAGCAGAAGGATGGAAGTACTTTTGCCGTTTCCAAAGAGTACATACTTTATTTTGAAGAAGAAAAACTACTGATCCAGACAAATCTGAAAGACCAGACTGTAAAGAGTGATCACATTTCTTTCCGTGCCTGGGCGCAGCTTGGAAAAGAGACGTTCGCACTGATGGCAACGGTAAATGGAACAGAAATAAAGGCAGACGAAAACTGGAATTATCAGGATGTTCCTTTGCAGGAAGGCGAAAACCAGATTGTATTAAAAGCAGAAAAAAGCGGAAAAAGCGTGCAGGAAACCTACACGGTGATTTACGAAAAGCCTCAGAACCAGAATATTCGTTTTGATACTGATCTGGAGGACAAAGAAGTATATAAGAAGAAATATTCATTTTATGTGCAGGCTTTTATGGGCAGTGATAAAATAGAAAATCTCAGTGTAGAGCTGGACGGACAGGTGCTTTCACCGACAGATGGAGATAACTATGAGATACTGCTGGAAGAAGGTGAGAATCACATTACACTCCGTGCGGAACAGGACGAAGTCCGTGAAGAACTTACTTATACGGTGACTTATGTAAAGCAGAACAGTGGGGATGGAGACGGAGAAGGCAACGAAGAAGCACCGAGAGTGAACTGTACTCTTGGCGATCCTGGAAGCAGTCTGGAGACGCAGAGAAAGAACTTAAGTTTTCAGGTGCAGGCATATGATTATCATGGAGCAGGTCTTGGGGCGGATCAGATTCAGATTTCCTGTTTTGGTGATAATGGAGACAATGTTACCGGTCTGATATGGGAGAACAGCGGTGATGTAAGTTATCATACGGAACTGACAAAAGGTTATAATACCATGATCATCGCAGTCACAGATGCAGAGGATAACACGACGGAACTGACTTACAGTATTTTCTGTACAGCAGCAGAAAGCGGCGAGCGGATCGGAACGGTCCATATCAGTGTGGAGGCAACAACTGTAGGAAGTGGAATTTTGCTGTCGCAGGATGTGGATATTTATGAAGGTGAGACGGCGGCAGAGACGATGGTGCGTGTGCTTCAGGACAATGGCTATTCGGTAGACTATACCGGAAATTATGAAACGGGATTTTATCTGGCAAGGATCAGTTCGGACAGCAATTTTGTGACCGGAAAGATACCGGATGATTTAAGAGAAAAACTGGAAGAACATGGATTTGAGATTTCGGATTCTGCGGCAGACAGTCTTGGCGAGTATGATTTTACAAAAGGAAGTGGCTGGATGTACCAGGTAAACGGAGTCTATCCGAACTATGGATTGAGTGATTACTGTTTCCAGAATGGTGATACACTGCGGCTGCGTTTTACACTGGCATATGGAGCCGATATCGGACAGGATATGACAGGGGGTTCTGACGACTGGGGGTATGAATGGTAATGAAAAACAAAAATTATGTGATCGCTGCGGCTGTTGTTATGGCAGTTTCACTTGTCATTGGCAGTCCCGCGGCAGAGGAACATTTGGTACAGGCGGAAAACAGGACATATACACAGGAAGAACTGAAAGATACCATCCGGGGAATTTTCGAATGGGGGAAAAACATAACAGGTGCACAAGAACTGTTGGATGAAACGTTTCTGGAAGGAGCAGATACTTCGGTAAATGACTGGTTTGCATTTGCGGCGGCAAGAAGCGGTTATCCGGCAGACTACAAAAGTTATGCCAGAGCGGTGGAAACTGTGATTGCAAAAAAATATGGAACCCAAAAGGAAAAACTGGGAAAAGCAACGGAATATCAGAGAGCAGCGCTGGTACTTGCGGCGCTTGGAAGTGATCCACAGTCTGTGACAGATATGGAAGGAAAAAAGACCATCAATCTGATTGCTGATGGAACTTACAACCGCGGCAAAACGGAGCCGCTGGATACCCAGGGAACAAATGGACTGATCTGGGGACTGATCACGCTGGATTCCGGTGATTACGAAGTTCCGCAGGATGCTTATCAGAGTCGTGATGAGATATTGGAGGAACTGCAAAATGCACAGGAAAGCGATGGAGGATTTTCACTTTCAGCGGGTTCCGGGCAGTCTGATGTGGATATTACGGCAATGGCACTGACAGCGCTGGCACCCTATTATGAAAACGATGCGGAAGTGAAAAAAACGGCAGACCTGGCACTTAACTGGATTTCCGAGCATCAGGAAGCCGATGGAGGTTTTTGTTCTTCCATGGATACCGGAACGGAAAGTTCCGAGAGCTGTGCCCAGGTTCTGACGGCGCTTTGCAGCCTTGGCATTGATCTGGAAACAGACAGTCGTTTTATAAAAAATGGAAATACGGTTTTGGATAATCTGATGAGCTTCCGGCAGGAGGACGGCGGATTTGTGCATGCATATGTTTATGATGCTTCAAATCCAGCATCTATTCCGGATGAGTCGGATCTTCTGGCAGGGGGACAGGCGGCATATGCACTGACTGCTTTTTGTCGGTACAAAAATAATATGCGAAGGCTGTTTGATCTGCGACCGGAAAAAACATCAATGCTTTCCAAAAACAGCAGTGTTTTAATGAATATAGTTCTTGCGGTGGTTCTTGTGACGGCAGTACTGGCAGTCATTGTAGCTGTGAACAAAAAAAGAAAAAGGCAGCATGAAAAGCGCCTATAAAAATAGAAAAAACATAGAAAGTGAGAAAGCTTTATGAGAAAAACAGAAGCGATGGTTCAGGAGATTGAAAAAGTAATCATAGGAAAGAAACAGGTTATTGAACAGGTGTTGATGGCAATTCTGGCAGGCGGTCATGTACTTTTGGAAGACATTCCGGGGGTTGGTAAGACCACACTGGCACTGAGTTTTGCAAAAGTTATGGGAATGGAATATCATCGTATCCAGTTCACTCCGGATGTGACGCCTTCGGATGTAGTCGGATTTTCTTTGTATGACAGAAAAACAGAAGAATTCCAGTATAAGCCTGGCGCGGTTATGTGTAATCTCCTTCTGGCGGATGAAATTAACCGTACATCCAGTAAAACACAGGCAGCTTTGCTGGAAGTGATGGAAGAAGGAAATGCTACCGTAGATGGAAAGACCTATGAAATTCCAAAACCGTTTACCGTGATCGCAACACAGAATCCGTTTGGATCTGCAGGAACACAGATGTTGCCACAGTCCCAGATGGACCGCTTTATGATTAAACTGTCCATGGGATATCCGGATTTTGAAAGTCAGGTCAATATTTTGAGGGACAGACAGAAAGAACAGCCACTGGATACGTTGCAGATGATTTCGTCAAGAGAAGAAGTACAGAATATGCAGCAGGAAGTAAAAGCAGTAGAAGTGGCAGAAGACATTTTAAGATATATCACGCTGCTTGTGGAAGCGACCAGGCAGAATGACAGGATTCAGTTGGGAGTCAGTCCGCGAGGAGCACTGGCACTGAATAATATGGCAAAAGCTGCAGCTTACATAAGTGGACGTGATTATGTTATACCGGATGATGTTCTTCAGGTATTTGCAAAAGTGTGTGCACACCGTGTGATCCTGCATCCACATGCGAAAGTAGCCGGCATCCAGGCAGAAGAACTTATGGAGCAGATTACGCATCAGATTTCCATTCCGGAGATCAGATAGGAGGATGGTATGAAAAAATCCAGAATCCTGGCCGGTATCTGGATGTTGTTTCTGATACTTGCATATCTGGTAAGTGCAAATGTTACGTTGCTGACTGTTGCCGCAGCCACGTTGCTGCTTTTTATCATCTGTTTTTTGAAATCTCTCTTTATGAGATCAAAAATAACCTGCCGTTTTGAAGTGCCAAAGATAGCAGAAAAATCACAGCAGACTTACGGAAAACTGATTTTTGAAAATCACAGCAGACTGCCGGCAGGGTGGATACAGGCAGAACTTCTGTTTCATAATCTTCTAACCGGAGAAGAAGAGATTCATTGTAGTAGCAGCGCAGTTTCCGGAAAAGCGCAGGCAGAGACAACCTGGAGTGTGAAAAGTACCTGCTGCGGTGCAGTGAAAATATCGATACAGAGGCTTATGGTATATGATGTGTTCGGACTGGCAGGCGCAGAGCAGAAGCTGGAGGCAGGCGATACGATGGTCGTACTGCCGGAAATCGGAAAGCTGGAAGTTCAGGTGGGGGACAGTTTTATGACTGACTGGGAGAGCATACAATATTCTGAACAGAAGAAAGGGGACGATCCGGGAGAAACCTTTGGAATCCGGGAGTATCTGCCAGGTGACAGTCCAAAGATGATACACTGGAAAATATCACAGAAACTTGGAGATATTTATGTCAGAGAACCAGGACTTCCAGTTGAAAATGCAGTATTACTTTTTTTTGAAACCGCAAAACTTTCAAAGAGCGGAAAAGCTTCGGATCAGGCAGAATTGATGGAAAAGCTGATTTCTGTTTCTGAAAATCTGGTGGAAAAAGGCATTATACATAAGATTGCCTGGTATGATCAGAAAAAAGAGCAGTTTGCTGTGGAAGAAATTGATTCACAGGATAGTCTTACACAGATCATACAGGGACTTCTTTCGCTGGAGAGAAAGGAAAGAACCTTTACAGGACTGGAAGAATATGCACAGAAATATCAGGAACAGCCATTTGGACATATTTTTTATTTTACAGCAGAAGATACCGGAAAACAGATGGATATGTTTGCAGGAAAGTGTGATTTTCGTGTGGTAGGACCGCAGAAAGATGCGGATATCCTGCTGATTTAGGAGCAGATGATGAAAAAGAGCAGAAAAAACAAAGAAGGAGAACTTTACGTTCAGATAATAAAGAAGCCGGAAAAAATATGTTCCAATGCTGGAGAAGTCATGATGTATCTCTGGATTTACTGCGGATGGTATTTTCTTATGCTGCAATTTTGCAGACAGTCCTTAAGAGATGCTCTTTTGGGAAGTGCGGGAGCTGTTTTGCTTGGACTTGGGATTCTCGTAAACGGACAGAAAGAAAAAAGAAATATCAGGCAGATTTTGCATGCAATCCTGCTGGCAGCAGTGTTGCTTTTTCTGTTAAGCTTTGTGCTGCGGAAAGGCTGGATCTTTCAGGGGGCACTGATTGCAGGAAATGGACTGCTGGAAACCATCGGGAGAAATACACGTACTTTTGAAACGGGATATGCCATTGTGGTAAAAGAAGCATGGCAGCCATTTTGCATGGCACTTTTCTTTCTGTTTTCAGGAGTGGTACTGGCAGCATTTCTGGAACTTTTCAGGATTTGCCGAAGCCGTATCGGAACTATTGTGGTAAGCCTGCTTCCGGTTGTGATTTTTCTGGTATGGAACAGACAGATAGTAGATTTTCCGATACTTCTGATTTATGGTGGTATTCTTTGTCTGTGCACTTTCTGGAAAAAGGAAAAAAGTCTGGCACAGTTTCAGATTGTATGTATGATGATAGTTTTTTTTGCGGCAGCAACAGTAGCTGGCAGTGCAGCTTTTCAGAATGTTGGGAATGGTTCCGGTAATTTGCTTTCCGGAAAGGTGCGGCAGATTACAGATCAGATACGTTATGGAAAAAAGACAACGGATTCTCTGCCAGAAGGAAAATTTGCAGAGATTGGTGATCTGAAGCTGACGGATGAAGCGGCACTGAAAGTGACGATGGAGCATCCGGATTCGGTTTATCTGAGAGGATTTGTTGGAAGTGTTTACACAGAGGAAGGCTGGCAGGAGCAGAATACAGATACCGTTTATGACGAAAAAGACCGGTTTTACTGGCTTCATCAGGAAGGATTTTCAGGGCTTACCCAGCTTTCGGGTGTGTATCAGCTGGAGCATCCCAATACAGATAATACAGGCATGATGGCAGTTACAACCATAGGGGCGAGCAGGAAATATGCGTATGTGCCATATGAACTGAGTGTGCTGCCGGATACCCTGGAAAACGTCCGCAGTTTTGGAGATGACCGGGTGATCCGAAAAGGATGGAAGCCGGAAAAGACACTTTCCTTTACGGTGCACAGCAATCTGGTGAAAAGTTATCCGCAGATTGCCTCAGAATATTATCATAAGCAGAATGATGCCGCATTTGCAGAATACAAAAAATGTGAAAACAGCTACAATGCGTATGTATACAAGAATGATCTGCAGATACCGGACACGCTGAAGCAGGTGCTAAAAAAAGTGTTGTCGTTGGATTTGGAACAGACAGAAAGCGCATCTGCGGATGGCAGTTCTTCTCATATATCCTATGAAGAGGCAAACACCAGAATCACCGGATATTTAAATGAAAATATTACTTATACAGAAAATATAATGTCAGAGAAGAATGATTCAGACGAGTCCAGACAGGGAGCTGACGGAAAAACAGGAGATTTTGTGACGGATTTTCTTATGACGGAGAAGAAAGGGTATTCGGTGCACTATGCATCTGCGGCAGTTCTGATGTACCGTGCGCTTGGTATTCCGGCGCGCTATGTGGAAGGATATCTGATCACACCGGAAATGGCGGCAAATGCTCAGGATGATGGCACGATCTATGTGACCGGAAAGGAAGCTCATGCATGGGTGGAGATTTATCAGGACGGCATCGGGTGGATTCCGATGGAAGTGACACCGCCGTACCTTGATAAGATGGAGCGACCGGATTTTGAGACGGTTACCTGGCAGGGAGGGCAGAATCATGGAACATCCGACCAGTCAGGCAATACAGAAGCGATTCAGGATGACGAAGAAACCAAACCGGAAACTCAGAAAGGAAGAAAGAAGATATCCTTACAGAAAGCAGTTCTGGTTCTTGGAATATTACTGCTTCTGGTTGTTACTGTATGGCTTTTGTATCAGTTTTTACAATACCGGAAAAAGACAGAAGAAAAAAGGAGAGTCATGTATTCGGCTGATGCACAGCAGGCAATCCGGAGTTGCTATGCCGAACTGATGCGCTGGCTGTCCTGTGATGGAATCCAGATGACGGGCGGTTCAAGATACCGGATATGTGAGCAGCTCAAAGAAAAATATGGGAAAGAGATGGCAGATTCGTATCGAAAGGTGACAAGACTGGCAGAGAAGGCTGCCTACAGCAGTCATCCGATGGAAGAAAGCCAGGCAGAAGAAGTACGGGCATTTCTCAGGGACATCAAAAAACAAATTCTGGATGGGAAAAATCTGCTGCAAAAATGGAAGATACAGGGTAGTGTTATGAAAAAGACGGGACAGCATGGATGAAAAGTACAAAAACCAGGCTCTGGAACTGCTTGACATTTCCAGTAAAGCAGATTATCATACGAATCATGACCAGATAACAGGGAAAAAGAAAGGATAAGATATGTCTTATATTATTGTGTTTTTTATCTCAATGGTTCCGCTGATCGAGCTGCGAGGTGCGATTCCTTATGCAGTGGCACAGGGATTGCCATATGTACCATCTTACATCATTGCGATTCTCGGAAATATGCTTCCGGTACCGTTTATTTATCTGTTTGCCAGAAAAGTACTGATCTGGGGAGCGGATAAGCCGGTGATCGGCAAATTCTTTACTTACTGTATCGAGAAAGGTGAGAAAGGCGGCAAGAAGCTTCAGGCGACCGCAGGAAAAGGACTGTTCGTGGCACTGCTTCTGTTTGTCGGCATTCCTCTGCCTGGAACAGGTGCCTGGACCGGCACACTGGCAGCAAGCTTTCTGGATATGGATTTCAAGTCCAGTATTATAGCAGTTATGCTTGGCGTCATGCTTGCAGGCATTATCATGGGACTGGCATCCGCAGGATTGCTGGGGGCAGTCAGTGCACTATTTGCAGTATAAATGGTTGACCTTATTTTCAGATAATGGTATGCTAAGAGACGAGGGAAACAGAAAATTTTATCTTAGTCGGAGATGGAACACGGACTAAGATAAACCTCTAAAAAGCATGGTATTTTATACCGGGAAAGGAGATTGTTATGGTAAAGAGAAACATCGTACTTGGCAATGTAGCAAATGTTCAGGAGTTTAACAGAATCTGCGGACATATGGATTTTGATGTGGATCTGGCACAGGGAAAATATCTGGTAGATGCAAAATCTATTATGGGTATTTTCAGTCTGGACATGGAAAAACCATTAGAGCTGTGTGCAAACACGAATGATGAAGCCTTGATTGACGAGAAATTCAAAGCGTTCATTCAGTAATTTTGGCAAATGATCAGAAAAAGGATACGAAAATATGCAGTCGCAGTTGGTATGTCAGCCATTTTGTTTGTCGCAGGAGCTGGGGGGATACAAAGAGCAAATGCGGCAGAGACTGCAGATCATGCGGGAAGTGCACAGAGTTCGGAGACGATGCTGCAAAGTGAAACAGCACAGGAATCGGAGACGGAGAGGCAATCGGAGACTACACAGCAGTCAGAAGAGAGCAGGCAAACGGAAGCACTTCCGCTGAAAAATGTAAAAAAAGCACCGAAGCTTTCCGGAAAATGGGTAAAACAAAACGGAAAGGTTCGGTTTCTTTTACCAGACCAGACTTATGCGACAGGGACCTGGGCGAACATAAAAGGCAAATATTATTATTTTAGAAAAAATGGTTTTCGCCGCCGGGGATTTTTTCAGTACAGCAATGGTAAGACTTATTATCTTGGCAAAAACGGAGTGATGCTCACCGGATGGCAGAAGATCAAAAAGAAATGGTATTATTTTGGGAAAAATGGTGCCATGAAGAAAGCTGCCTGGGTAAAGACAAAGGACGGATATGCTTATGTCAATGCCAAAGGACAGCGTGTGATAAGCAACTGGGTCAAAGTAAATGGCAAAAAATATTATATCGATGAAAAGGGCATCAAAGTTACAAAGAGCCGCTATATCGGGAAAAAAGCCTGTTATTTTGACAAACAGGGTGTTTATCATAAAAATAAAAAGATAAAAGAACGTCTGATCAATCCAAATGGTAAGATGGTGGCGTTGACATTTGATGATGGTCCGGGACCATATACGGACCGGCTTCTGAAATGTCTGAAAAATAATCGGGCAGTTGCTACGTTTTTCCTCGTGGGAACCAGTATCGGGAACTATAAGGATACGATAAAAAAGATGGATAAGCAGGGATGCGAAATCGGAAATCATACCATGGATCATCCACAGCTTTCTTCTTTATCTGCAAGTGGGATCCAGAACCAGATAGAGGGAACAAACAGCAAGATCCGTGCAATCACAGGACACGGTGCAACGCTTGTACGTCCTCCGTATGGGGCATACAATGGTACGGTACAGGCAAATGCCGGGTTACCATTGATCTTATGGAGCATTGATACGCTGGACTGGAAAACAAGAAATGCACAGAATACGATAAACGTTGTTATGAATGAGGTGAAAGATGGATCGATCATTCTGATGCACGATATCCACAGCCCGTCTGTGGATGCGGCAGAAGTGCTGATCCCGAAGCTGATCGCGTCCGGTTATCAGCTTGTTACCGTCAGTGAACTGGCAAAATACCGAGGTGTATCGATGAAACAGGGGGGCGTGTATGATGCCTTTTACCGTTGATTTCATTTTGCAGCATCCGGTAAATCAGGCGAGGCAGAATTTACTATAAACAGAAAAGCTGGAGTATGATTGAAAAATCATATACCAGCTTTTCATTACTTTATAATGTGAGATTTCATACAAACAGTTCTGTACTTCGCATTCTCACGATTACTATTTTCGCAATTCTGTATCTATTCTGCTTCGTGTTTTGCGACAGCGGCTTCCACGAATCCACGGAACAGCGGATGCGGACGGTTCGGGCGGGACTTCAGCTCCGGATGAGCCTGTGTTCCGATAAAGAACGGATGATCCGGAAGTTCTACCATTTCCACGATGCGTCCATCCGGAGAAATTCCGGAGAGCATCATACCGTTTTCGGTGAGTACTTTTCGGTAATCGTTGTTAAATTCATAACGATGACGATGACGTTCGTGGATCGTCTCCTCGCCGTAAAGTTTGTAAGCAAGAGAGGCTTTATCCAGTACACAAGGATAAGAACCAAGTCTTAAGGTACCGCCGATATCTTCGATGCCGTCCTGCTCCGGCATCAGTGCGATAACCGGGTGCGTGGTGTGCGGATTCAGCTCGATGCTGTGTGCATCGTTGTATCCGACTACATGGCGGGCAAATTCAACAACCGATAACTGCATGCCAAGGCAGAGTCCAAGGAATGGAATCTTGCGGGTACGGGCAAATTCGATGGCAGTGATCTTGCCTTCGATACCACGGTCACCGAAGCCGCCAGGTACCAGAATACCATCCATATCACCGAGCACTTCTTCTACGTTGCTGTTATTCAGCAGTTCAGAATCTACCCACTTGATATTTACAGTTGCATGCTGGGCGATACCTCCGTGTTTCAGAGCTTCCACAACACTGATGTAAGCGTCATGCAACTGGATGTATTTGCCGACCAGAGCGATATTTACTTCTTTTGTCGGATGACGCAGAGCATTTACCATGGCTTTCCAGTCCTCCAGATCCGGCTGTGGGCAGTCAAGTTTCAGGCAGTCGCAGACAACCTGTGCCAGATGTTCTTTTTCCATGGCAAGCGGTGCTTCATAGAGATA
Source organism: uncultured bacterium (assembly GCA_905214675.1). Taxonomy (GTDB): domain Bacteria; phylum Bacillota; class Clostridia; order Lachnospirales; family Lachnospiraceae; genus Hominisplanchenecus. The sequence goes on along the minus strand of CAJMMS010000003.1, from coordinate 31,344 downwards.
CTCCACATCAAGGTTCTGCAGAACATGGTCGCTTGGCACGTTACAGAACAGTGCGATCTTGTCCTTGATGCCATTGTCAAGAGGCAGCTCGGAACGACATACGATCACATCCGGCTGGATTCCCATACCCTGAAGCTCTTTTACGCTGGCCTGCGTCGGTTTGGTTTTCATTTCACCTGAAGCACGCAGATAAGGGATCAAAGTAACGTGGATCAGGATCGCATTTTCATGTCCGACATCGTGCTGGAACTGACGGATGGATTCCAGGAACGGCTGACTTTCGATATCGCCGACCGTACCGCCGACTTCGATGATCGCAATGCTGGTTTCGTCCGTTGTGAAATCACGGTGGAAACGGCTCTTGATCTCATTGGTGATATGTGGGATAACCTGTACCGTTCCTCCGCCGAAATCTCCGCGGCGTTCTTTCTGCAGAACGGACCAGTAAATCTTACCGGTTGTGACATTGGAATTTTTCGTCAGACTCTCATCGATAAAACGCTCATAATGTCCAAGGTCCAGGTCTGTCTCGGCACCGTCGTCGGTTACGAATACCTCACCATGCTGGATCGGATTCATCGTTCCAGGGTCGATATTGATATAAGGATCGAATTTCTGCATCGTTACTTTGTAGCCACGCGCTTTCAGAAGTCGTCCGAGGGATGCGGCTGTGATACCTTTTCCCAGTCCGGAAACAACACCTCCTGTTACAAATACATATTTTACTGCCATAATTTCCTCCGTTCTGTGCACAAAACACGCATTTTTTTTTGACCAGATATTAAGTTCCTAAAAAAAATACGGAAAAAATTATACACTATAGAAAAGAAAAAATCCAGTAAATCATACTGGATTTTTCAAAAAAATTAATGATAGTTTTTCTGGTGCTCATATTTTGCTTCCATCGTGAACTGGATGCCGAGCTGTTTCAGCTTTTTGATATCAACAGGTGAGAGCATAACGGAAGTATGTGCCTGACATCCGGCAAGCTTTGGGAGTTGTTTCATAGCCAGGGCTGCATCTTCGTGGTCAGCGGCACTAATGGAAAGTGCGATCAGAACCTCATCGGTGTGAAGACGTGGGTTGCGGCTTCCAAGGTAAGCTGTTTTCAGTCGCTGGATCGGCTCCAGGGATTCCGGTGCAATGATATTTTCCTCATGGTCAATGCCGGCAAGTGCTTTCAGGGCATTTAAAAGAACAGCAGAAGCGGCACCGAGCAGGTCAGAAGTCTTTCCGGTGATGATTTTTCCGTCCGGCAGTTCCAGAGCGGCAGCCGGTGCACCGGTCAGCTCTGCGACGCGTCTTGCAGCCGGGACAACTTTGCGGTCAGTTGCGGTAACACCGGCCTGGTTCATGATCAGTTCGATCTTATAAACTTCCTCTTCCTGATTGCGTCCGGTCAGAAGTCCGTTCAGTGCGTTGAAGTAGCGGCGGATGATCTCCTGACGGGAAGCCTCCTGGCATACCGCATCGTCACAGATGCAGTTTCCGGCCATGTTGACACCCATATCGGTCGGAGACTGGTAAGGGCTTTCACCGTAGATCTTTTCAAACATCGCTTTCAGAACCGGGAAAATCTCTACGTCACGGTTGTAGTTTACGGTTGTGAAGCCATAAGCTTCCAGATGGAACGGATCGATCATATTGACGTCGTTCAGGTCTGCAGTTGCTGCCTCGTATGCCAGGTTGATCGGATGTTTCAGCGGGATATTCCAGATCGGGAAGGTCTCGAATTTGGCATATCCGGCACGGACACCTCTGCGGTGTTCCTGATAAAGCTGGGATAAGCAGGTAGCCATTTTTCCACTTCCAGGACCAGGGGCGGTGATCACGACCAGAGGGCGGGAAGTTTCGATGTAATCATTTTTGCCGAATCCTTCATCACTTACGATATGAGAAACATTATTCGGGTAACCAGGAATCAGATAGAGCGTGTAAACCTTGATGCCAAGTTTGATCAGACGCTGTTTGAACAGATCTGCACTGGTCTGTCCGGAATATTTTGTGATAACGACGCTTCCGACAAAAAGTCCGCGTTCTTCAAAAGAGTCGATCAGACGAAGTACATCCGTATCATAAGTGATACCGAGATCTCCACGGATTTTGTTTTTTTCGATGTCTACCGCACTGATGACAATGACGATCTCTGCATGGTCGGAAAGCTGCATTAGAAGCTGAAGCTTGGAGTCCGGTTCAAATCCAGGCAGTACGCGGGAAGCATGGTAGTCGTCAAAGAGCTTTCCGCCAAATTCCAGATAAAGCTTGTCTCCGAATTTGTCAATACGCTCGCGGATACAGCGAGATTGTGTAGCAAGATATTTTTCATTATCAAATCCTTTTTTCATACAAATAATAACCTTTCATATTATTGTTGTTCCTTCGACTAAAATGAAGTAGCTGTTAAGTTCTTGCACTAGTATACAATATCTTGCATGTACTTTGCTACCATTTTTTTAGAAAAGATTCATAATTGTGACCTTTTTTTCACAATCTATATATTGATTTCTTCTGAAACTGTACTTATAATGGGATAAGCAACATTTTGCATGCGAGGAGGAAAAAAATGGACAATAATCAGATGCAGGGCCAAGGCTCAGGCGGACCGCAGAGACCGGATGGACAAAGGCAGCCGGATCAGAACGGACGCAACAAAAACAATGGGAAAAAGCCAAACAGCGGTAAAAGCATTCTGGTTTTTCTGGTAATTACACTGGTTGTGATGCTTATCTCAAATATGTTCACAAGCATGGTAAAAGATACGACAGAACGTGAGATTACCTATAATCAGTTTATCAATATGGTGGATCGGGGCGAGGTCGAGTCAGTAGAGATCAGTTCCAGCCGCATTGATATCAATCTGAAAAATCAGCCGATTCCAGGTGTAAAGATTACCTGCTATACCGGTATTATGGATGATCCGGATCTTACGGACCGCCTGCTTCAGGCAGGGGTACAGTGCACAAAGAAGGTTCCGGATAATTCTTCTTATCTGATTCTGAACATTGTGGCAAATATCCTGCCGCTTGTTATGATCGGTTTTATTTTTTATTTTTTCATGCGCCGCATGGGTTCCGGCGGTGGAGTGATGGGTGTCGGCAAGAGCAAGGCAAAAGTTTACGGCGAGAAGGAAACCGGCGTGACGTTCCAGGATGTTGCCGGACAGGATGAAGCAAAAGAATCGCTGCAGGAAGTCGTAGGATTTCTGGAAGATCCGCAGAAGTATGTCAAGATCGGAGCGAAGCTGCCAAAAGGAGCATTGCTTGTCGGCCCTCCGGGTACCGGTAAGACACTGCTTGCAAAGGCAGTCGCAGGAGAGGCACATGTGCCGTTTTTCTCCATCTCCGGTTCTGATTTCGTGGAAATGTTTGTCGGTGTCGGTGCATCGCGTGTGCGTGATCTGTTTGAAGAGGCCAAAAAAAGTGCACCGTGTATCATTTTCATCGATGAGATCGATGCGATCGGTAAGAGCCGTGACAGCCGTTACGGCGGCGGTAACGATGAGCGTGAGCAGACACTGAACCAGTTGCTTGCGGAGATGGATGGATTTGATTCTTCCAAGGGCGTGCTGATCCTTGCAGCAACGAACCGTCCGGAAGTTCTCGATTCCGCACTTCTGCGTCCGGGACGTTTTGACCGCCGTGTGATCGTGGACCGCCCGGATCTCAAAGGAAGAGAAGATATTCTGCGTGTACACGCAAAGAACGTCAACCTCGATGAGACGGTCAACTTCAAAGAGATCGCCCTTGCAACTGCCGGAGCCGTCGGATCAGACCTTGCAAACATGGTCAATGAAGCGGCCATCCTTGCTGTAAAAGCAGGAAGAAGTGCCGTATCTCAGGCAGATTTATCCGAAGCAGTCGAGCTGGTTGAGATGGGTAAAGAAAAGAAAAATAAGATCTTAAGCAAAAAAGAGCGTGAGATCGTTTCCTATCATGAAGTCGGCCATGCACTGGTCAGTGCCCTTCAGAAAGATGCGGAGCCGGTACAGAAGATCACGATCGTACCGCGTACATCCGGAGCACTTGGCTATGTCATGAACATTCCGGAAGAGGAGAAATGCCTCTATACAAAAGAAGAACTGTGGGCAAGACTGGTAGAATTTACCGGTGGCCGTGCAGCAGAAGAGATCGTGTTTGGTTCCGTGACAACCGGAGCATCCAACGATATCGAAAAGGCAACTTCCATTGCCCGCTCGATGATCACACGTTACGGTATGTCTGAAAAATTCGGACTGACCGGCCTTGAGCGTGCAGCGAACCAGTATCTCGATAACCAGACGGTTCTGGATTGCAGCCAGGTAACACAGGCAGAGGTCGATAAAGAGATCACAGCCATGCTGAAAAAGGCATACCAGGAAGCAAAAGATATGCTTACGGCAAACCGCAACATTCTGGATCACATCGCCGCTTTCCTGATCGAGAAAGAGACGATCACCGGCAAAGAATTTATGGAGATCCTGCGCAGGGTGCAGGTGGAAGAAGCACAGAAAAACGGCGAAGTGCAAAACGAAGAAAACAGCAAAAAAGTAAATCTTTCAAAAGAGAACACAGCAGACACCGCAACCGAGTAAGTGAGGATGTAAAAGCAGATGTTTGATATTCAGGAAGAATTAAAAAAGCTCCCGGCTAAGCCGGGAGTTTATATTATGCATGATGACAGAGATGCCATTATTTATGTGGGTAAAGCGATTAGCCTGAAAAACAGGGTGCGGCAGTATTTTCAGACCAGCCGCAACAAAGGAGCCAAGATTGAGCAGATGGTCACGAGGATCGCCAGATTTGAGTATATTGTGACGGATTCGGAACTGGAGGCACTGGTTCTGGAGTGCAACCTGATCAAGGAACACCGCCCGAAATACAATACCATGCTCAAGGATGATAAGACTTATCCTTTTATAAAAGTGACTACATCGGAAGCTTATCCGCGTATTCTGTTCTCGCGGAGCATGAAAAAAGATAAAAATAAATATTACGGGCCGTACACCAGTGCCGGAGCCGTGAAAGATACGATCGAGCTGATCCGCAAAATCTACAAAGTCCGCACATGCAGCCGCAGACTGCCACAGGACATCGGAAAAGAGCGTCCCTGTCTGAATTATCACATCAGGCAGTGTGATGCACCGTGTCAGGGATATATCAGCCAGGAAGAATACTGCAGATCCTTAAATGGGGCGATGGATTTTCTGAACGGAAACTACGGGCCGATTTTAAAAATGCTTGAAAAGAGGATGCTGGATGCTTCAGAGCGTATGGAGTACGAGGAGGCAGCAACCTGGCGTGATCTCAAAAACAGCGTCAGCCAGATCGCACAGAAGCAGAAGATCACAAGCAGCGATGGCGAGGACAAGGACGTGATCGCTGTAAAAATGGACGGCAGCGACGCAGTGGCCCAGGTATTCTTCATAAGACAGGGCAGGCTGATCGGCAGAGATCATTTCTTCCTTAGGATCGCACCGCACGACACGCAGAATATCGTGATCTCCAGTTTTATGAAACAGTTTTATTCCGGCACACCGTTTATCCCAAGAGAGATCATGATCCCGTGCGAGATTGAAGATCAGGCTGTTCTGGAAGAATGGCTCGGAAAGCGAAAAGGGCAGCGAGTGCATATCAAAGTGCCAAAGAAAGGAACAAAGGAAAAACTGGTCGAACTTGCCACGCAGAACGCTGAGATTGTCCTGCGACAGGACAAAGACCGCATCAAACGAGAAGAAGGACGCACGATCGGGGCAATGAAAGAAATCGCCGGATGGCTGGATCTGCCAAATCTGGTGCGAGTGGAAGCCTATGATATTTCGAATATCAGCGGTTTCGAGTCGGTCGGATCAATGGCAGTCTTTGAACGTGGCAAACCAAAACGCAGTGATTACCGCAAATTCCGCATCAAAACCGTGCAGGGACCAAACGATTATGCAAGTATGGAAGAAGTACTTACGAGACGCTTTACCCATGAGAGCGACCCGTCGAAAAAAGAATACGACAGCTTCAGCAAACTGCCGGATCTGATCATGATGGACGGCGGCCGCGGTCAGGTTAACATCGCACTTGGCGTTCTGGAAAAACTGGATCTTGACATCCCGGTGTGTGGTATGGTAAAAGATGACAAACACCGCACCAGAGGATTGTATTACAATAATATAGAGATCCCGATCGACCGCGACAGCGAAGGGTTCAAGCTGATCACCCGTGTGCAGGATGAAGCCCACCGCTTTGCTATCGAGTATCACCGCTCCCTGCGAAGCAAAGATCAGGTACATTCGATCCTGGATGACATTGATGGCATTGGTCCGGCAAGAAGAAAGGCTCTGATGCGTCATTTCCTTTCGCTGGAAGCGATCCGCGAGGCGAGCGAAGAAGAACTGGCAGCCGTGCCTTCGATGACAGCTTTAAGTGCTGCGAAAGTCTATGCCTTTTTCCATGAAGAGAAAAAAGCTGACAGGCCATAAGAGATACCTGTGAAAAAGTATACAGTTTTTAGGTGGAATCTGTTTTGTTTCTTGTATGATGTGTCCGGATGTGATAGAATGAGAACATGAAATCGAAGGAACGTGCATGAATTTGACGTTCCTTAATTTACAGGAAAGGAATAGGACAGATGAACAGTAACAGTAGTGTAGCATTGACAAAGATTGCAGAGAGCATGAATCTGAAAAATCTGACCCCAGATGTGGATATTTCATCAATCGTGGTGACGACACCGGATATCAACAGACCGGCACTTCAGCTAACCGGATATTTTGAGCATTTCGCATCGGAACGTGTACAGATTGTTGGTTATGTTGAGTTTACTTATCTGGAGCATATGACAAGAAATCAGAGAGTGCATGCTTATGAACAGTTCTGTGCGCATAAAGTTCCATGTATTATTTTTACATCAAGAACCGATCCGGATGAAGATATTCTGCGTATCGCGACAGAGAACGGGATTCCGGTCTTTACCACAGAGAAAAATACCTCCCCGTTTATGGCGGAGATCATCCGCTGGCTGAACGTAGAGCTGGCTCCTTGCATCTCCATCCACGGTGTGCTGGTAGACGTATACGGTGAAGGTGTCCTGATCATGGGCGAGAGCGGCATCGGTAAGAGTGAGGCAGCTCTGGAACTGATCAAGAGAGGTCACCGTCTGGTATCCGATGATGTAGTAGAGATCCGCAAAGTCAGTGATGCGAGCCTGGTCGGAAGTGCACCGGATATCACCCGTCACTTTATCGAACTGCGTGGTATCGGTATCATCGATGCAAAGACTTTATTTGGTGTGGAGAGTGTGAAGAATACACAGACCATTGACCTCGTGATCAAATTAGAAGAGTGGGACAAAGACAAGGAGTACGACAGACTCGGACTTCAGGAAGAATACACGGAGTTCCTTGGCAACCGTGTGGTCTGCCATTCCATCCCGATCCGTCCGGGACGAAGCCTTGCCGTGATCGTAGAATCTGCTGCTGTCAACCACAGACAGAAAAAGATGGGCTACAATGCAGCGCAGGAGCTTTATAACCGCGTTCAGAATTCACTTGCAAAGAAAAGGGAGCAGAAGTAATGAAAAAATATTGTTTTGGAATTGATATCGGTGGAACAACCGTAAAATGCGGACTTTTTAATGTAGATGGAGAAGTCCTGGATAAATGGGAAATTAAGACAAGAACCGAAAACAACGGAGAAAATATCATTGCAGATATTGCTGAAACGATAAATGCAAAGATTGCAGAAAAAGGTCTGGATAAAAAGGAAATCGTTGGAGCAGGCGTTGGTGTGCCGGGACCAGCAGATGAAGAAGGAAACGTTCCGGTAGCAGTCAACCTGCACTGGGGATTCGTACCGCTTTCCAAAGAACTTTCCGAAAAAACCGGGCTGCCGGTGCGTGTCGGAAACGATGCCAACGTGGCTGCACTTGGTGAAATGTGGAAAGGTGGAGCAGTCGGCTATCATAACGTTGTTATGGTAACGCTGGGTACCGGTGTTGGCGGTGGTATCATCATCAATGGCAAGATCGTAACCGGAAGTAACGGTGCCGGTGGTGAGATCGGACATATCCATGTGACTGACAGTGTGGACAAGCCTTGCAACTGTGGTAATACCGGATGTCTGGAGCAGGTTGCATCTGCGACGGGTATCGTCTATCTGGCAAACAAGAAGCTGGCATCCTGCGATACACCTTCTGTACTGCGTCAGGATGAAGTCAGCGCCAAGAGCGTGTTCGATGCGGTAAAAGCAGGCGATGCAGTTGCACAGGAGATCGCAGAAGAATTTGGTAAATACCTCGGACTTGCATGTGCAAACATCGCAGGTGTGGTAGATCCGCAGGTATTTGTAATCGGCGGCGGTGTATCCAAAGCGGGTATGGTACTTTTTGATTATATCGAAAAATATTATAAGAAATATGCTTTCCCATCCTGCAAGGATGCAATCTTTGCACTGGCAACGCTGGGAAATGATGCCGGTATCTACGGAGCAGCAAAGCTGATGCTGTAAAAGCAAAATGAAAGCAGGATAACATAGAAAAGCACAAAACACAGGAGTATTCCTTATGTTTTGTGCTTTTTTGGTGCCAGGAGCAAAATACAGGAATGATCCTGGCAATGGTTAATTGATCGTTACGGTATTATCTGCAGGATCATCGGCGGTGGTGTTATTGTCGGAAGAAGAGCCTTTTTTCGAATCTTTCTTGGAATCGGACTCGTCCAGATCCGTTGTATCCTTCTTTGGATTGAGGATATCTTTGATCTTGTCAATGATCTTATGTCCTTTGCAGGTTGCAGTCGGCGGTGCATACTGGGAATCATCAGTGGTTCCCTCACTGCCTTCCGGACGCTGCACAAATACTTTTGTGACGGTATTGCAGGAGGAGGTCGGAAGCAGTTTTGTTTCGGAGCAGACTTTAATGGCTACATGGACATCACAGCTTTTGGTTGGCGCAGTTCCTTTGGCAAAATATTCGGTATAAGCCATAGAGCCGCGTGGATCGGCGTTGCAGACACCATCAACGGCGAGCAGACCGGATTTTTTGCAGACGTAAGCGGTTTCCACACTGTCTGGTTTTTCAAACTGTTTCACCGGAAGATTTTCGTGGATACGGCTCATGATCGCAGTCCACAATTTTTTGTGATAAGTATGGTAAATATCACCGGATGGAAGGGTGTCGTGGTTATCATAACCGCCCCAGACGGTACAGGTATAATACGGACTGTAGCCGGCAAGCCAGATATCACGGTCATCTGAAGTCGTACCGGTTTTGCCGGCGATTGGCATTTCACCAATGGAAACATCCGAAGCCGTTCCACCGGATTTCATGACATCCATCATAGCCTGTGTCAGAAGAAAAGCCGTGCTGTCTTTTAACACCGTTTTTTCTTCCGGGGTATTGTCGATCAGGACATTTCCCTGTGAATCTTCGATACGGGAATAGAACTTTGCCTCATTGTATTTGCCGCCATTGGCAATCGTGGCATAGGCATCACAGAGTTCAATGTTTACCACACCGTCTGTGATACCGCCAAGCGCGAGCGGCTGACGGACGTCCAGGGATTCATCATCATATAAAGTGCTGATACCAAGATCTTCCGCATATTCAAATCCAAGACGCGGTGTGATCTGGGTAAGGCATTTTACGGCAACGACATTGATGGAACCGGCAATGGCTTCGCGGATCGTAGTCAGTCCGGTATAAGCATTTTTGCCGGCCCAGTTATTGACCGGGACACCATTTGTGTAATTGTAAGGTGCATTGTCGAATACAGTAGCAAGAGTCATATCCTGGTCATCCAGCGCCGGTGCATACGTACTGACGATTTTGAAGGTAGATCCAGGCTGTCGGCGTGTTTCCGTGGCACGGTTGAGAGTAAGGCTGGCTTCTTTTTCACCGCGGCCACCAACGATCGCTTTGACATAACCGGTTTCGTTATCAATAACTACAACGGATGCCTGCGGCTGCGGAACGAGCGAAACACGTTCTCCAAGAAGGGTATCCCCTTTTTCCAGCATGGCATTTTTGTAGGTTTCTGCGGCTGCTCTTGCAGAATCTTCATCTTCAAACATCAGATTAAAAGAACTGTCCTGTTTCTGGAACCAGGTGCGCAGTGTTTCCGTGCTGTAGTTGATGATCTCACCGTCTGATTTCTGGATGCTTAAGGCATAATCCAGACCGATCAGCGTTACGGAAGGATAATTTGCCTGGTTGGCGAATTCTTCATCGCAGATTTTCTGTATGTCATCATCCTGATTGGAGTAGATTTTCAGACCGCTGGTGTAGACCAGTTTATAAGCCTGCTGTCTGGTGTAACCTTTGATCTCAACCAGATCATCCATAACCTGTTCGATCAGGGCATCCGTATAATAACTGTAGATCGAAACTTCTTCTGTTTCCTGGGCGGTTTTCTGGATGCGGGAATAAACATCATCTAAAAGGGCTTCTTCCTTCTGCTGTTCGCTGATGTAACCCTGATCTGCCATTTTTTGCAGGATTACTTTGCGACGGCTGGCATTTTCGTCCGGATTGGTGATCGGATTGTACAGGGTAGGATTCTGGGTAATGCCAGCGATCACAGTACATTCAGAGAGATTCAGTTCGGAAACATCCTTATTAAAATAGCGTCTGGCAGCAGCCTGTACACCGTAGGAACTGGCACCGAGATTGATGGTATTCAGATAATCTTCCAGGATCTGGTCTTTGGACATCTTTTTTTCTAACTGGAGAGCCAGATATTGTTCCTGAAATTTGCGGCGCAGCTTCTGGGAAAGAGCGGTCTGCGTTACCCAGTCAGTAAAAACATTGTTTTTGATGAGCTGCTGTGTGATCGTACTGGCACCCTCGGAAAAATCACCGCTGGTGATACCGATCACGGCTGCACGGGCAATTCCCTGGATATCGATGCCATGATGCGTATAAAAACGCTCATCTTCAACTGCTACTACAGCATGCTGAAGATCTTCCGGAATCTGTTCCAGCTTTACCAGAATACGGTTGGAAGTTGGCTCGGCAAGCTTCTGAACCGGCTGATTCTTTGTGTTATAGATATAAGTAGCCGATTCTGACGGGGCAACCGACAGGGAATCGATATTGGGTGCACTGGAAATCAGGCCTTTGATCATACCAAAACCGGCTGCGGCACCGGTGATGCCGGCAAACAGAAGAAAGACCAGAAAAAATTTAAAAATAATAAGGAGAATACGCCGGTAAATACGTGTTCCGGCCGGGATATTCTTTTTTTTCGCAATATGTTCTTTATCAAAATTCATAGAAACCTCCACGTGTGTAACTACATAGGAAACGCAGGATGCAATAAGAGTATAACAGGTATGTAACCGGAAAGAAAGAGGAAAACCAGATTTCACGTTGCTTCTTTTGAAAGGGTCTGGTAAGATAACATAAGTATTACCGAATCGAAAAGGTTTAATCGGAGGTTTTTCATGAAAGCATTTAAAATTGTTTACCGGGGCGGAGAAGGCGAAATCATCGAGAAAAAGTCCCGTTTTATAGCGACGGTAAAGCCGGTGCAGTCAGAAGAAGAAGCATCTGCCTTTATTGCAGAGATAAAGAAGAAATACTGGAATGCCACACACAACTGTTCTGCTTTTGTAGTGGGTGAACATAACGAAATACAAAGAAGCAGTGATGACGGGGAGCCGGCAGGAACGGCGGGACATCCGATGCTGGATGTTCTGCTTGGCGAGGGAATACACAATACCGCAGTGGTTGTGACACGTTATTTTGGCGGAACATTGCTTGGAACCGGTGGTCTGGTGCGTGCTTACTCGAAGTCTGTGCAGGCAGGACTGGCTGGCTGCTGTGTTCTGGAAAAAAAGAATGGATTTCTCCTTGCTATGGAAACGGATTATTCTGGTATTGGGAAGATCCAGTATCTTCTGGGGCAGAGAGGACTGCTGATCACGGACTCACAGTACACGGATAAAGTAAAGGTGGAGACTCTGGTTCCAGAAGAAGAAATCCAGAAAGTAAAAGAAGAAATCACGGAAGGGACCAATGGAAAGACTGTTTTTGCCAGGGAAGATCCGGTAGCTTATGCATTTGACGGAAAAACACCGGTATTTTTGTCTTAGTATTTACCACCGACTGAGAAAAAGGGTCAGACTACTTGCAATTTACCGGGTTTCGACGTAAAATGTATGAGATTGATTCGGAGGAAAAGAATTTATGAGTGACAGATGGAATGCTCCGGTAGGAGTTTTTGATTCCGGTGTGGGCGGACTTACGGTAGCACGTGAGATCATGCGCAATCTTCCGGAAGAAAATATTGTATATTTTGGTGACACGGCTCGTGTACCATATGGAAGTAAGTCAAAAGATACGGTACTGCGCTATTCCAGACAGATCATACGTTTTCTGCGTACACAGGATGTAAAAGCGATCGTGATCGCCTGTAATACAGCAAGTGCCTATGCATTGGAAGAAGTAGAGAAAGAACTGGATATTCCGATCATTGGTGTGGTAAAACCGGGAGCCAGGGTTGCCTGTGAAGTGACAAAGAACAAAAGAATTGGTGTCATTGCAACGGAGGCAACGATTCATTCGGGCATTTATTCTTCCTATATAAAGAGACAGGATCCACAGATTGAAGTGATCGGGAAAGCCTGCCCGCTGTTTGTACCGCTGGTGGAAGAGGGATGGCTGAAAGATTCCGTTACGTTTGAAGTGGCAGGAAGGTATCTCAGAGAACTGATGGAAAAAGATATTGATACACTGATCCTGGGCTGTACACACTATCCGCTGCTGCGTTCTACCCTGCGGGAAGTTGTCGGGGAAAAGGTGAATCTGGTCAATCCGGCATATGAGACGGCAAGAGAACTGAAACGGCTTCTTGCGAAGAAAGGACTTACAAACCAGCAGGATCTTTCGGAAGAACGTACGTATCAGTTTTATGTCAGCGACCTGGCAGACAAGTTCCGCAGTTTTGCAGATTCAATACTGCCATTTGATGTTAATACCACAAAACAGATCAGTATAGAGGAGTACTAAATGAAAAAAGAAGTGATGCTCCGTATCCGTGGAGTACATTTCCCGGACGGACAGGACGAACAGGAAGAAATGGAACTGGTCACATCCGGCAGCTATTTTGAAAAAGACGGACGGCGTTATATCAAGTATGATGAAGTACAGGAAGATTCCGAAGAAGTAATACGCAATCTGATGAAGATTGAAAAAGACAGTCTGGAACTGACCAGACGGGGTATGACAAATGTGCATATGGTGTTTGAAAAGAATAAGAAAAGCGAATCCTATTATGACACACCGTTTGGACGGTTTCTGGTGGGAATTTCCGCTACACATCTGAATGTCAGTGAAGAAGCAGACAGTCTGAGTGTCCAGGTGAAATATGCACTGGAGATCAACAGCGATTATATCGCAGACTGCAGCATCCAGATTCTGGCAAATTCAAAATAGACGGGCAAAAGAAAAACTCCGGAAGAAAACTTTCGGAGTTTAAAAAACTTATTTTTTATTTTTTTTGCTCTTTTTTGCGTCATCTTTTGCTGCTGATTCATTGAGCTCTTTTGATTTCTTCAAAAGCTTTTCAGAGAGACGGACACGCAGGCTTTTTTTCTGCGCAGGAGCTTCGATACGACCACCGCGTACGCTCTTGATCTCTGTTATGTAAAGACCGCTGACTACTGCTTTGATTTCCTTTTTGACCGGGACAGAATCAAAAATAGTAGTTTCGCAGATCAGAGTCTGGATCTTAGGACCGATCTTTGCTTTTACGATCGGAAGCTTCGTGCGGCGCATATACCATGGAGTCTGGTCAATGACAATCTGTGGCAGACCGGATTCTTTTAGTTTCAGACGCTTTTTATCGATGACCAGCATGGAAACGACCTGTCTGGTAGCTTCAAGCTGCTCCTGCTGTGCGACCTGTTTTTTCTGTGCTTTCTGTCCGAAGTAATAAAGAAGTGCAAGCGCGATTACCAGCACGAGCAGAATTACGATGAGGACATTCCAAAATGTAGACATAGTACACCCTCCTAAATGTATTCATATATTTCAATATTGTACCATTTATTTTGAAAAAGTGCAAGAAGCGGTGCAGAATAATTTTTATGTAAGAATTCTGCTGTAAATACAATCTCTGACACCTTTGTCAGCAAAGCAGAACTGTTACATTTTTGTGAAAATCATAATTTAGGGTGGTAATTTCTACTACAGGTGTGATATATTATGATGCAAGGGATCAAAAAGTCATGGATTTCATGTTTACATGAAAAAACCATGACTTTGGAGACCGCAAAAATATGAGAAGGTAGTCCGACAGGACGGAGTTCGAATATTTTGAGGATTGCGGGAGCATGAAATGCGGAGCAATCCGTAGCATCATAATTAAGTAGAGAAAAAATGTCTATGGCGAACGTAAAACATGAGAAAGGAGTCCGACAGGACGGAGTTTGGATGGTTCCGTGATCTGTGGGCATGCTATAGTATAAAATGATTCGTTAAGCTGTAAAATATGGAGGGAAAAATGGACGAAAACGAAAGACAAGAACGTGCAGATGCACGCAGGCGCAGAAAAAAACGCCAGATGTTTATCGGCAGAATGATCATTGCTGCATTGCTGCTTGTGATCGTATTGCTTTGTCTTTTCCTTGGAAAGGACATGCTTGAAAAGAAAAAGTTGAAAGATGACCGTGTTCAGAAAACCTCTGAGGTGCAGTCGGAAAGTGTACAGGGTACGCAGGCAGAGACTGTGGCAACAGAGACGCAGACACAGACAGAAACATCTGATGCGGATCAGGATGTACTTTCTATGGCTGAATTAAAAGCAGCACAGTATGATTACGATGGTGCGATCGCACTTCTTCAGGCTTCCACGGATTTTGCGGGCAGTCAGGAGATGCAGGATAAAGTATCGGAATATGAGCAGGCAAAGTCTGAACTGGTGGAATATCCTCTGGATCAGGTTACCCATGTCTTTTATCACACGCTGATTTACGATACTTCCAAGGCTTTTGACGGGGATTCCAAAGAAGCCGGATACAATCAGGTTATGACGACGATTGATGAGTTCAATAAGATCACACAGTCAATGTATGATAAAGGCTATGTTATGGTCAGCCTTCATGATATGTGTACCGTAAATGAGGACGGCAGTGTATCACAGGGCAAGATCATGCTTCCGCCTGGGAAAAAAGCATTTGTGCTTTCTCAGGACGATGTGAGTTATTACCATTATATGGATGGCGATGGTATGGCAACGAAGCTGATCGTGGATGAAAATGGCGATATTAAAAATGAATATAAAGAAGACGATGGAAGTATCAGCGTTGGCGATTATGATATGGTGCCTCTGATCGATCGCTTTGTGGAAGAGCATCCGGATTTTTCCTATCATGGACATAAAGGAATTATTGCTCTGACCGGTTATAATGGTGTACTTGGCTATCGCACTGATATCGCGTACAAGACCAGACAGGATCTGGACGAGTACCAGGAAAAATTCTTTGAGGACAACCCGGACTTTGATGGAAAAGCCTATAAAAAAGAAGTAAAACAGGCGAAGAAAGTGGCAAAAGCCATGAAAGAAGAAGGATGGGAATTTGCAAGCCACACCTGGGGACATATCAATGTCACAGAAGCAAGTCTTGAAAGATTACAGACTGATACACAGAAATGGCTGGATTATGTTAAACCGATCGTTGGAGATACCAATGTGATTATTTTTGCATTTGGCTCAGATATCGGAGACTGGCAGCCATATACGACAGATAATGAAAAGTTCAATTATCTTAAGAGCGTAGGATTTGATATTTACTGCAATGTGGATTCCACGCAGTACTGGGTACAGTTTGGAGATACCTATATGCGTCAGGGCCGGCGAAATCTTGACGGCTACCGCATGTACTATAATCCGGAAATGGTAGAAGATCTCTTCGATGCAGGAGAGGTATTTGACAAAGCCAGACCGACCCCGGTACCGGAAATGTAAACACGCAGATGCGTGGGATTTGAAAGGAGAAACAACAATTATGAAAAGAAAAGTAATCGCAGCCCTGCTTCTTGGCATGGCGATCACGGTGACAGGATGCTCAGGAAATACAGCAAAAGATACAAATGCAACAACAGAAGCAGCTTCCGAGACAACAACTGGAAGTGAAAGTGTAGCGTCAGAAAGCGAAGCACAGACAGAAGCACCAGAGCGTCCGGACTACAAAGCACTGGATTATGTAACGCTGGGAGAGTACAAAGGGCTGGAAGTAACGCTTGAGTCAACGGAAGTTACCGATGAAGAGATTGATCAGCAGGTTGCTTCTAATCTGAGTGCGAGTGATAAACTGGAAGAAGTCAAAGAAGGAACGGTAGAAAGCGGAGATGTAGCAAATATTGACTATGAAGGAAAACTCAATGGCGAAGCATTTGAGGGTGGTACAGACAAAGGATATGATCTGACGATCGGTTCCGGTACCTTTATTGATGGATTCGAAGATGGGCTGATCGGAAAGAAAATCGGTGATACCGTGGATCTGAACCTGACATTCCCGGAAAATTATGGTTCTACAGAACTGGCTGGCAAAGATGTTGTATTTACCGTTACGATCAATTCCGTAAAACGTGCGCCGGAACTGACGGATGCACTGGTGGCAGAGATTTCCGATGAATACAAAACAGTAGAAGAATACCGCAATTCGATCAAAGAGGAACTGGAGACACAGAACGAGAGTGACCAGCACACACAGGAACTCAATGATCTGGTAGCAATGGCGTATGAGAACGCAACCGTAAATGATTATCCACAGGAAATGATCGATTATCAGCTTGAAAGTGTTACTACTTATTACAAATCCTACGCAGAGCAGTATGGAATGGAATATGCAGATTTTCTGGAGCAGCAGGTCGGCATGACGGAAGAGGAATTTGTAAAACAAATGACGGAAACGGTGAAAAAGAGTCTGGGACAGGAAATGGTACTGCGTGCAATCGCAGAGACAGAAGGTGTAGAGATTTCCGATGAAAAATTCCAGGAAAAAGCAAGTGAATATGCTGCACAGATGGGATCAACGGATGTAGATGCATTTATCCAGCAGTATGGTAAGAGTACGATCATGGCAAGTATTCTGCAGGATGAAGCAGTAGATATTCTGGAGAAAAATGCAGTGGTAAAAAATGCAGATGGCACTCTGGCAGAAACAACGGCAGAGACTGAAAGTGAAACGGAAACAGCATCAAAATAAGAAGGTGTTTCATAAAAAGTGTTTCATAAAATAAGTGAGGAAAGTGAGGAGAAAACTTAATGGTTACGTTACAGGGTAAAGGTGTATTTGGTGGAATTGCGATTGGAGAGATTTCTTTCTTTAAAAGGGATTCCGGCATAGTACAGCGCAAAAAAGTAGAAGATCCGCAGGCAGAGATCCAGCGTTTTGAGGATGCAAAAGCAGAGGCAATCCGCGAACTGGGAGAACTGTATGATAAAGCAGTTTCTGAAGTGGGTGAAAGCAATGCCATGCTTTTCCAGACACATCAGTTTATGCTGGAAGATCTGGACTATGTAGAAGCTATCACAAACATGATCCAGACACAGTCTGTGAATGCAGAGTATGCAGTCAGCATCACAGGAGATAACTTCTCTCAGATGTTTGCTTCCATGGATGATGATTATATGCGTGAACGTGCCGCTGATGTAAAAGATATTTCAGCGCGTGTCGTAAAGATCCTTACCGGAGCAGGTGAAAGTGGACTTGTGACAGACAAACCAGTTATTCTTGCATCTGACGATCTTGCACCAAGTGAGACTGTACAGCTTGATAAAGACATGGTATTGTCTTTTGTAACACAGGGAGGTTCTACCAATTCCCATACCGCAATTCTTGCAAAGACGATGAACATTCCGGCGATCATCGGTATCGGTGATGCACTGGATGAAAAATACGAAGGAAAAATGGCTATCGTGGATGGCGCAAAAGGTTGTCTGATCATCGAGCCGGATGAAGAGACGATGAAAGAATACCAGGCAAAGAAACAGGAGTATCTGGAACAGCAGGAACTTCTGCAGCAGTTCCGCGGCAAGGAAACCGTATCTTTAGACGGACAGAAAGTAAAATTATATGCCAATATCGGAAATGCATCAGATATCGGTGCAGTGGTGAAGAATGATGCCGCAGGTATCGGACTCTTCCGAAGCGAATTTTTGTATCTGGAAAGTGAAAACTTCCCGACAGAGGAAGAACAGTTTAAAGTATACAAAT
The DNA here is from genome assembly GCA_905214675.1 of uncultured bacterium. Lineage (GTDB taxonomy): Bacteria > Bacillota > Clostridia > Lachnospirales > Lachnospiraceae > Hominisplanchenecus. The sequence goes on along the minus strand of CAJMMS010000003.1, from coordinate 13,159 downwards.
ACGTTGCAGAGACTATGGGACAGAAACAGGTCATCATCCGTACACTGGATATCGGAGCAGACAAACAGATTGATTATTTTAACCTGCCTCACGAAGAAAATCCGGCAATGGGTTATCGTGCGATCCGTATCTGTCTTACACAGCAGGATATTTTCCGTACCCAGCTTCGTGCACTTTTAAGAGCATCTGCATTTGGAAACATTGCGATTATGTTCCCGATGATCGTAGCACTGGAAGAGGTACTTCAGATCAAAGAGATCGTGAAGAGCGTTATGGAAGAACTGGATGCAAGCGGAATCCCATACAACAAAGAAATCCAGCTTGGTATCATGATCGAGACACCGGCAGCAGCTATGATCAGCGATGATCTGGCAAAAGAAGTTGATTTCTTCAGTGTTGGAACAAACGACCTGACCCAGTACACAACAGCCGTAGACAGACAGAATGCAAATCTGGAAGGATTCTATTATCCACACCACAAAGCTATTTTACGTCTGATCAAAATGGCAGCAGATAACGCACATAAGAACGGCATCTGGATCGGTATCTGCGGTGAACTTGGAGCTGATATGGAACTGACGGAAGCATTCCTGGCAATGGGAATTGATGAGCTGTCTGTATCACCGGCATGTGTTCTGCCGCTGCGCAAGAAAATCCGCGAGACTTCAGTCAAAGAGAGACGGGAAGAAATCTTAAAAAATGTGCTTTAAAATATTTTGTTTTGATTTAGATATGACGCTTCTGGATCATAAGACCTTTCGCATTTCTAAGGAAGTGCTGGCAGATCTGGAAGCACTGAAAAAAGCAGGGCATGTCGTGGCAGTAGCTACCGGGCGTGATATGGATAACGAGTTCAGCAGTGCTTATAAAAAGCAGCTTGCCCCGGATGCGATCGTTCACAGCAACGGTCAGAAAGTAACCGTAGGAGAAAAGAAGATCCGGGAAGTATTTATGGATCCGAAGCTGATCGCCCGTATGATGGATTTTTGCAGGGAACATCATTTGTGTATTGGCATGAATATTGGAAAATACGGATGTTATGTAAATAAAGAAGTACTGATCGAGCATGAAAAGCGAGTTTTCGGAAACGGAGATCGTGAGTACATAGATGAGTCAAACCTTCTGACACATCCATTTTACGGTCTGGCATATTTTGGCGATCCCAAAGGAACAGATCTTCTGCGGGAAGCATTTCCGGAGATCAAGACACCGCTTTTTGCAGACCGCAGAGGTGCGGATATCATCACAAAAGAAGTTTCCAAAGCAAACGGCATCCAGGCACTTCTGGACTATTATCAGAAAGACTGGTCCGATATTGTAGCTTTTGGAGACAGCATGAATGATTACGAAATGCTTCAGAAAGCAGGAAATGGCATTGCCATGGGAAATGCCGTGGAAACGCTCAAAGAAGTTGCAGATTACGTGACAAAACCGATTGATCAGGGAGGAGTAAGTTTTGCACTTCGCCATTTCGGTTATCTTTAAAAGGACAGAATCAGCTTTACATTCATCAAATGAGAATGTACCGGCTGGTTCTGCCTTTTTTATCTTAGGCGGAGTGCAATCTCCGACTAAGATAAACGCTCTGCGAGGGCACACATTGTCCAGTGGACAATGGCTCTGTGCCGACCGAAACGGAGTGTAGAATGCACAGCGATTCTGTTAGGTAAATGTCAGCAAAGCTGACCAGAATCGCGTGCCAAGTCTCATGTGCGTTCGACTTGAATACAAAACTCCTGTTCAGCGAAGCTCTGCGATGCGGGTCACGCCGACATAAATCTCCTGGATTTTATACCAGGTGCGATAGTCCACAATACCGGTCACCGGAAGATTGAAAATATCCTGAAAAACTTCCACCGCCTTCTGTGTCGCCTCGCCGTAGATGCCATCTACGGCGATCCGCGGGATCAGAGGATAATTATTTGAAATCGCATTTAACTGTTCCTGCATCTGCTCCACTTTCGGCCCGGTTGCCCCGATGTCGAGATCGTATCCCGGCCAGGAAGCAGGGATTCCGGAAATTTCTTCCGCGGTATTGATATAAAGATTGTCACCATAGTAGTAACGGAGAATTTCGGTTGTCGTGTAACCCTGATCTGCCAGAGACTTTGAACCCCACTGTGACAACCAGTTCGGACAAGTGACACGTTTTCCATCGCAGTATTGCGTCAGAATCGGCTGTTTGACGTTCGGACGGGAGAGATAATCTGCAAAAAGTTCATCTACCACTTCTGAGATACTCTCAAAAATATTTCTTCCGTAGATCCATTTGTGGTCAAAAGCCGTCGAAGATGTGATCGTAAAATCAAATCCCTTGTTGCGGTACCATTCCGTGTATACGCGGTTCAGTGTAAAGGACATGATCGCCAGTACATTAGCGCGGATAGCAGCTTTTGGCCAGGTGGCATAGATCTCGCTGGAAGCGACATTTTTAATATAGTCACGATAGCGGACATAGTAATCACTTGCAGTGTTGTCTGTTGGTGCGCCATCATGCACTACGACAAATTCCGGAACAACGACACGGCTTAAGACGATCTCGCCGCTCTGTGAAACTGGTTTGATCTCTGCTTCGGCGATTTTGGGTGGATAATCTCCATAGAGCGTGTGAGCCGGGATCACGATATTTTCATAGTCTTCTGATTCAATAACCGGTTTCAGCCGGATATCCTGCAAAGCAAGCTGATTTGCGAGAATTTCTGCACCGGAGATTGTCAGCGGCTCATAGCCGGGAGCGGTGATACGGAAATTGTATTCCGAGTAAGGCTGCATTTCGCCGGGACTTAAACTGTATTCTTCCGGTGGAGCTTCCAGTTCCAGCGTATCGGTCTGACCGACACGGTCTGTTTTTACTTCTTCCAGAATCTGATCTGGCTCCCCGGTACTTGAAATATCGATCACGGCATCTTCAACGGGAGTTGCACGAAGTTCTGATGTAACTTGTATCTGTAATTTGCCAGTAGCCATAGAACACCTCAAAAATTCCCTTGAGAAAGTATATGCAGAAGGACACCGATAAGTGACGGAAATATTGTTTGAATATCTAATCATGGAAAATGAATAAAAATTCACAAACAAGTACTTGCATTATTTTGTGTCTTGTGGTAGAATCTTAACAATTTGAGCATTTATGTATCTAGGGCTGAGGGGGGCGTAGTAGGGACTTACTATTACGTACCCTTTTTTTAGAGCCTGGGGTACAGACAAAGATATAACAACTATTGGATTAAACGCGAAAGGGGAAGACGAATGAAAGCATATTTGATTCTGGAGGACGGTACTGTTTTCACTGGAAAAAGTATCGGATCTACAAAAGAAATCATCAGCGAGATCGTATTTAACACATCCATGACCGGCTATCTGGAGGTGCTGACTGATCCATCTTATGCAGGACAGGCCGTTGTGATGACTTATCCGCTGATTGGAAACTATGGCATCTGTTATGAAGACATGGAATCTGCAAAACCATGGCCGGACGGATACATTGTTCGCGAACTTTCCAGAATGCCGAGCAATTTCCGGTGTGAAGGAACGATTCAGGAGTTTCTGGAGAAACACGACATTCCTGGTATTGCAGGGATCGATACAAGGGCACTGACCAAGATCCTGAGAGAAAAGGGAACCATGAATGGTATGATCACCACTGCGGAATATAAAGATTTAAGTGAGATTCTTCCGAAGATCGCGGCATATAATACAGGCAAAGTGGTAGAGAAAGTGACCTGCACAGAGAAATATGTGCTGGAAGGAAACGGACCGAAAGTAGCACTTCTTGACCTTGGGGCAAAGAGAAACATTGCCCGCAATCTGAACAAACGCGGCTGTAAAGTGACCGTATATCCGGCACTGACCACAGCAGAAGAGATCATTGCATCAAATCCGGACGGCATTATGCTCTCCAACGGACCTGGAGATCCAAAAGAATGTACTTCTATCATTGAAGAGATCCGCAAACTGTACAACACCGATATTCCGATTTTTGCAATCTGTCTCGGACATCAGTTGATGGCACTGGCAACCGGTGCGGACACCCACAAAATGAAATACGGACACCGAGGCGGAAACCATCCGGTCAAAGATCTGCAGACAGGACGTGTATACATTTCCTCTCAGAACCACGGCTATGTGGTGGATACCGACAAACTGGATCCGTCCGTAGCAGTACCGGCATTTGTAAACGTAAACGACGGTACAAACGAAGGACTTGCCTACACCGGAAAAAATATCTTCACGGTGCAGTTTCATCCGGAAGCTTGCCCGGGACCATTAGACTCCGGTTACCTGTTTGACCGCTTTATGAAAATGATGGAGGTGTCAGAATAATGCCAAAGAATCCAGATATTAAAAAAGTACTTGTGATCGGCTCCGGTCCTATCGTTATCGGACAGGCAGCAGAATTTGACTATGCAGGAACGCAGGCATGTCGTTCCCTGAAAGAAGAAGGCATCGAAGTCGTACTTCTGAATTCAAACCCGGCAACGATCATGACCGATAAAGATATTGCAGACCGTGTTTACATCGAGCCGCTGACCGTAGAAGTCGTAGAACAACTGATCCTGAAAGAAAAACCGGACAGCGTACTGCCGACCCTGGGAGGCCAGGCAGGACTGAATCTTGCCATGGAGCTCGAAGAAGCAGGCTTCTTGCGTAAAAACAACGTGCGTCTGATAGGGACTACTTCCCAGACCATCAAAAAAGCAGAAGACCGTCTGGAGTTCAAACAGACCATGGAAAAGATCGGTGAACCGATCGCGGCATCCCGTGTCGTAGAGAACGTAGAAGACGGTGTAGAATTTACCAAGACCATCGGCTACCCGGTTGTACTGCGTCCAGCCTATACTCTTGGCGGAAGCGGCGGCGGAATTGCCCATAACTATGAAGAACTCGTAGAAATCCTCGAAAACGGCCTGCGTCTGTCACGAGTAGGACAGGTTCTTGTAGAACGCTGCATCGCCGGATGGAAAGAGATCGAGTACGAAGTGATGCGGGATGGTGCAGGCAACTGCATCACCGTCTGCAACATGGAAAACATCGACCCGGTCGGCGTGCATACCGGAGACAGTATCGTTGTAGCACCGTCTCAGACACTGGGCGATAAAGAATATCAGATGCTGCGTACCTCTGCCCTGAACATCATCAGCGAGCTTGGCATCACCGGCGGCTGCAACGTACAGTATGCCCTGAACCCGGAAAGCTTCGAATACTGCGTAATCGAAGTAAACCCGCGTGTATCCCGTTCCTCTGCACTGGCATCCAAAGCAACCGGCTACCCGATTGCAAAAGTTGCCGCAAAGATCGCACTGGGCTACACCCTGGACGAGATCAAAAATGCCATCACAGGCAAAACCTATGCAAGTTTCGAGCCGATGCTGGACTATTGCGTTGTCAAGATTCCGCGTCTGCCGTTCGATAAATTTATCAGTGCCAAGAGAACACTGACTACTCAGATGAAAGCAACCGGCGAAGTCATGAGCATCTGCGACAACTTTGAAGGCGCCCTGATGAAAGCCATCCGGTCCCTGGAGCAGCATGTAGACTGCCTGATGTCCTATGATTTCACCCATCTGGATGATGAGGAACTGACCAGACAGCTTGCTGTAGTCGATGACCGCAGAATCTGGGTAATTGCAGAAGCACTCAGAAGAGGCGTATCCTACGATAAGATCCATGAGATCACCAAAATCGACAAATGGTTCATCGACAAACTGTGCATCTTAACAGAGATGGAAACAGCCCTGAAGACACAGCCGCTGACGGTAGAATTATTAAAAGAAGCAAAACGCATAGAATTCCCTGACAACGTGATCGCACGCCTGACCGGCAAGACCGAAGAAGAGATCAAAGACATGCGTTATGCAAACGGCATCACAGCAGCCTACAAAATGGTAGATACCTGTGCCGCAGAATTTGCCGCAGAGACACCGTACTACTATTCTGTATTCGGAAGCGAGAACGAAGCCATCGAGACAAACGACCGCAAGAAAGTCCTCGTTCTTGGTTCCGGTCCGATCCGTATCGGACAGGGTATCGAGTTTGACTTCTGCTCCGTACACTGTACCTGGGCATTTGCAAAAGAAGGATATGAGACCATCATCATCAACAACAACCCGGAAACCGTAAGTACCGACTTTGATATCGCAGACAAACTGTATTTCGAGCCGCTGACACCGGAAGACGTAGAGAGCATCGTAAACCTCGAAAAACCGGACGGAGCCGTAGTGCAGTTCGGCGGACAGACAGCGATCAAGCTGACAGAAGCCCTGATGAAGATGGGTGTGCCGATCCTTGGAACATCCGCAGAGAACGTCGATGCGGCCGAAGACCGTGAACTGTTCGATGAGATCCTGGAGAAATGCGGGATTCCAAGACCGTCAGGTCACACCGTATTTACCGCAGAAGAAGCTAAAAAAGCAGCCAACGAACTCGGTTACCCGGTACTCGTCCGTCCGTCCTATGTACTTGGCGGACAGGGTATGCAGATCGCGATCAACGACGAAGATGTAGATGAATTCATCGGCATCATCAACCGGATCGCACAGGAACACCCGATCCTGGTAGATAAATACCTGGTCGGAAAAGAGATCGAAGTCGATGCCGTATGCGACGGCGAAGACATCCTGATCCCTGGTATCATGGAGCATATCGAACGTGCCGGAATCCATTCCGGAGACAGTATTTCCGTGTACCCGGCACAGAGCCTTGATGATCACGTAAAAGCAACCATCGTAGACTATACCAGAAAGCTGGCACAGTCCCTGCATGTCATCGGACTGATCAACATCCAGTTCATCGTCTGCGGCGAAGACGTATATGTCATCGAAGTAAACCCACGTTCCAGCCGTACCGTACCGTACATCAGCAAAGTAACCGGAATCCCGATCGTACCGCTGGCAACCAGAGTGATCCTCGGCAAAAAATTAAAAGAACTCGGCTATCCGACCGGACTTGCACCGGAAGCAGACTATATCGCGATCAAAATGCCGGTATTCTCCTTCGAGAAGATACGCGGAGCTGATATCAGCCTCGGTCCGGAAATGAAATCCACCGGAGAATGCCTCGGCATCGCAAAGACCTTCAACGAGGCACTTTACAAAGCATTTATCGGTGCCGGCATCAAACTGCCGAAACATAAAAACATGATCATGACACTGAAAGATGCTGACAAAGAAGAGGGAATCGAGATCGCCAGAAGATTCGAGAAGATCGGATACCGCATCTATGCAACCCGCGGCACCGCAAAAGTACTCCAGGAAGCAGGCGTAAACGCGATCCGCACCAACAAGATCGAGCAGGAGTCACCGAACCTCCTCGACCTGATCCTCGGTCACAAGATCGACCTTGTCATCGATACCCCGTCCCAGGGCGTAGAACATTCCAAAGACGGATTCCTCATCCGAAGAACCGCCATCGAGACAGGCGTCAACGTTCTGACTGCTATGGATACCGCCAGAGCACTCGTGACCAGCCTTGAGAATACCGATATCAAGAAACTGACTCTGATCGATATCGCGACCGTGAAGAATATCTAAATAAGAAGATGATTACAGGAATTATTTTGTACTCTGTACAGAAATCATTCCTTGAACATTGCAAAATGCCGGATACAAAAGTCACAGAACAGATGAAATGCATGATAAAGCATAAAATCGTTATGAAGATTTTGAGTATCCGGCATTTTTTCCTTTTAAAAAATGAATAGAAACAAAAAGATTGACAGATATCACATAAACGATTATAATGAACGCAAAAACACAGTAAAAGTAAACATAAGACTTGACTTTTAACTATGAAGCTGATATTATGAATGTATAAAGCAAGTTTACCACTGACCGATATGTGGTATATAAATGGTCGGGTTGAAAGTTTACCACTGACCGATATGTGGTATATAAATGGTCGGGTTGAAAGTTAAGTCCTTTACCAGATGGTAGAGGACTTTTTATTATGCTGGCGAGGAAAATACAATAATGAAAAAATCAGGATTTTATATTATAAAAGAACAGTTTTTTGAAGAAATGAATGAACCATATCTTAAAGGAAATAAAAAAGAAAACAGACCACACTATTATTGCTTTGAGGATGAGGACACAGGAATTTACTGGATGATTCCGCTTTCAAGTAAAATAGAAAAATATAGAAAAATTATGGAAAAAAGAGAAATAAAAGGAAAATCTTGTGATATATTACATATCTTAAGACTGGATGATAAGAGGGAAAGTGTATTTTTGATACAAGATATGTTTCCAATTACAGAAAAATACATTGAACGAGAATATAAAATAGCAAATAATCATTTAATGCTGACAAGCGAACAAAATGTAAAAGCAATAGAAAGAAAAGCAAAAAAAGTTCGAGGGATGTTAAAACGTGGAGTGAAATTTATGGCAACACAGCCAGACGTAGCAAGAATGTTAGACAAGCTAAAAGAATAAGAGAAACGTTCTTTCAGTACAAAACAGAAAGCAGCAGAAACAGCATAATTTTAGATGCATTTTGCGTGCACTGAAAGAAAAAACAGATGCTCTTACTTACACACATCCACCCATTTTTCATATCCGGAAACATCCTCCAGCTCTGCGATCGTGAGCTTCACTGCACTGTGGTCATTTCCGGCAGCAGCGTATACCGTCTCGTATTGTTTCAGTGATTCGTCCAGATAGACCGGAATCCCAGGCAGAATTCCGAACGGGCAGACACCGCCCGGAGCATGACCGATCAGGCGTTCCACATCGTCAAACGGAATCATCTTTGCCTTAGTATGGAACGTTTCTTTAAATTTATGATTATCAATGCGGGCAGTGCCCATAGTAAGAATTAAAATTGGCTGTTCACTGATCAGAAAAGACATGGTTTTGGCAATCATGCCCGGTTCCACACCGAGAGCCTCTGCGGCGAGCTGGACGGTTGCACTGGATTCTGTCAGTTCGATGATGTGGTCAGCGTATCCTTTTTCCTGTAAATATTTTTTGGCTTTTTCTAATGACATGATGATATCCTCTGTATGTTATAAGTAATGTCAGGCAGTCATCTGACATCCGGTGTCAGTATAACATAAAAAAATCCACTTGACAAATACCATATACAGAAGATATAATAGCACATATAAAAGATAAAGGCATCATATTAACAAATCAAAATTCATGCCATTCGGCACATATTTCAGAAAGAGACAGTAAAAGTAAATTTGGCATACGCTGCAGAAGGCGGATTTTATAGAGGTAAAATGCCTGTCTGTTGCAAAAAAAGGAAGGAACGTGAAAGATATGGAAAGAAGTCAGGCAGAAGCCATGCTCAGAGCAGAAGGATATCTTATGATACGTTCGATAGGCAAGGGACAGACAGGGGATATCTGGCTGGTACTTTATCAGGCAACCGGAGTTTTGCGTGTCGCAAAAGAAGTAAAGCCGACCTCGCAGAAACTGCTTTTGTTGCGCACCTGGGCTGGTTTTTCACACAGCGGTCTGGTGAAGATTTATGATCTTCTGCAAGCAGAAAATCAGTGTCTCTGTATTATGGAATATGTCAAAGGGCAAAATCTGAAAGAATATATCAGGAAGAAATATGAAGAAACAAAGATTTCAGAAAGAAGGATTGCACAGTGGGGCATGGAACTATGCGAGATTCTAAGTTATCTTCACAGACAGCAGCCTGCAGTTCTGTATCAGGATCTCAAACCTTCCAATGTGATATGTTCGGAGAGTGGAAAACTGAAATTGATCGATCCGGATGGTGCAGGCTTTCTGGGAGAAGGATTTTCCGTGAGTGGGACCGAGGGATTTCTGGCACCGGAGCAGAGAGAAGGAGGGAAACTGGATGCAAGAACAGATCTTTATGGTCTTGGACGCACATTACAGTGGATTCTTGAGAAATCTGTCAGAAAGAAAAGAAGCTCCGGTTATGAGATACAGCGCATTTTAAGCAGGTGTACAGAAGATGATCCTGAAAAGAGGTATGCAGACTGTGAGGCACTAAAAAAGGAATGGAAAGACTTTTTACATATACGCAGAAGGATGTGTATTTTTCTCGGAATACTTTTGATACTTGTGATTTGTCTTGGAAGGGTAGAAGTTTCCGTTCAGGATGCACAGAAAAGAGAAAAATTATATCAGCAATATTTAAATCAAAACGACATATCAGATTACAAATCAGCAATTTTCTTATTCCCGAATCGGGAAAAAGGTTATCAGCAGTTTTTCAATTTTATCATACAGGATGGAAAAGTGGACAGACAGGAACATCAGGAGCTGGCCTCACTTTTTCAGTATACAGAAAAGTCATTGGAAAAGAACCGGGAAGCATACAGAAAAGTCACGTATGAACTGGGATTGATCTACTGTTTCTTATATCAGGAGGAAGGAGGATGGCAATATGGGAATAACTGGCTTTCCAAATTTGTCCGCGCTATCGAAAGGGATGGCAGCGAGAAAGAACAAAGCAGATATTACTGGGCATGTTTTCTGATGCAGAAAGAAAAGGAAACAGAAAAGATGGCAGAATTATTGCCCAAATTACTTGAATTTGAAAAAAAAGAAGAAGCTGATTTTCTGGAGCATGCGTGCTGGCAGGAAGCAGAAAAGAGAATCCTTTGTTATGAGATGGCATGGATACAGGAAGGAATATCCAGGCAAGAAATAGAAAAATGGAAACGGGGTGTAGAAGATCAGGAAAAAAACAGCAGAAAAGAAATGGAAAAACAGAAGTAAAAAAATAGGATATGTTTTGTTACTGGGGATAGTCCTGGCAGGCTCCGTAAGAGGTTCTGTACGGACATATGCAAAAGAGAAAAGAAAACGTGTAGTTGTGTATGAGGCATATGCGGCGGATGGAAGAAAAGTATACGATGACTCCAGAAATACAGAACTGGAGATACGTGCAGAGTGGGAAGGCGGAAAACCGGATGAATCCAGGGTAGAACTGGAAGTACAGGGTTATGCAGCTTCTGAAGATGTGGGAGTTTGGCGTGTAGATGTGGAGTATCGCCTGAATGGTCCGGAAGCGGAAGATTATGTACTGGAATGCAGAAAAGCAGCACTCGAAACAAGAGTAGAAATCGTACCCAAAACCTTGCAGGTTGTTATTTCTGATGCGCAAAAAGAATATTATACAGATGTAGACTGGAAAAATCTCAAATTTGATCGTGGAGAGCGTGCCATTCAGGTTACAGGCTTTATGAAAAACGGAGAAGTCAGCGAACAGCCTCCGGAAGGGTTTCAGTGGCCGGAATTAAAAATAGATGAAAAGGTTCTGCAAAAAGAAAGTCCCATATATCAGGACGGGCGATACCTTGTATATAAAAATGCACTGACACTGCAGGAGCAGGAAACAGCAGGTGGAAATGTGAATTATCGTTATGCATTACAGGATACACGCTATACGAAAAAAGGGAATATCACGTTGACAGAAGCAAAGGCAGATACAGAAAAAAATCAGATTTTTGCAGAAAAAGGGAACTGTGTCTGGAATGAGAACGAAAAATGTTATGAGGTGTCAAAAGGTGCCGTTCTTTGTGCCAGACCGGGAAAGAAAAGCGGTTACAATCAGAAGATTTTCAGTGACGCTCTGTATGGAGCAGGTACGTGGCGTTTTTGTATGGAGCGGCGTAAAAAGAATGGTGAGCTGCAGGCAAGATCCCAGATGACAGAGATAAAGTATAAGGTACAGGAAGAGCCGCCGACAGCAGAAGTTCTTCTGGAAGGAAAGAAAAGGGCCGCGTATTTTACCGCAGAAAGCTGTATGTGCAGTGTGAACGTATCAAAAGGAGAAAAGACAGGTGATATACAGGTACAATGGTATCTGTCAGAAGAAAAGCAGGAGACAGACAAAGTGAAACAGAAAACAGGAGGCTGGATAGATGGCAGCCAGATGAAAATCGATCAGTCTGGAACGTGGTATCCATATGTCCGGCTGACAGATTCCTTTGGAAACAGAACTTGTATAGCGGCAGGGAAAGTGGTGATTGACCGAAAACAACCGAAAATAGAAATCCATGGTTTACCTGAACATAATATTTTTACAGGAACCTTTCAGATTCAGATCGCACTGGAAGAAGAAAATCGCAGAAAGAACAAAAATCGAATCCGCGTATATCGGATTACAGAAAAAGGAGAAAAGGAAGTATTTTCAGAAGCATATCAGGAAAATGAAACAATCGAAAAGAAACTTGCACAGGGATGGTATCAGCTTGAAGTTTGTGCGGAAGATCTTGCAGGAAACAGGGCAGAAAAGCAAATAAGCTTTTCTGTGAACACTTCAGGACCGGAACTGACCGGAAGTGAATCTATGAAAGCATATTTCGGTAAAGGAGCAGCAAAACAAGGGAGAAACATCGGATTTCAGATCTGTGATATTAATGAAGTACAAAAGGAAGAAATCCAGTGTATTCGAAATGGTGAAAGAAAAATACTGCAAATCGGAAGCGATTATCAGCGTGTACTGAGTCAGAAAAAAGATGGAAAAAGGGAATATCAGTATCAGATAGCAGCACAGACCTTTCAGGAAGAAGGAGCGTATGCACTTTATATAAAACTGGAAGATCAGGCAGGTTATACGCTTAAGAAAGAACAGAGCGTACTGTGTGAAAGCTTTTTTATAGACAGGACACCGCCAATCTGTCTGATCGACCCGCTGGAGCAGGAGAAAGGGAAGTTTAAAGTTCAGCTTCGGTGTGAAGATAATACAAAGTTTTCAAAAATTTTATTATATAAGAATGATATACTGCAAAAAGAGTACAGAAAACCAGAAGAAAGGATTGAGATTTCTTTCGGGCAGAATGAAAAATGGCGGCTGGAGATATTCGATGAGCCGGGAAACAAAGAAGTACGTTATCTTTTAAAAGAAGAACTGGAACAGGAACTGAAAAGAAAAGAACTTCTTCCAGAAACAGAGCAGAAGAAAAAAGACGGGGAAGAAAACAGTACAGAAGAAAAACTGCAAAAAGAGACAAATATGCAAAAAAAGAGTGCAGAAACAGAATCAGAAAAAAAGCAACCTTTCCATGAAATAACAGAACAGCAGAATATAGTACAAGAGCACAGGAAAAAAGGATATATAGCATGGTGGATACTGGGGAGTATGATGATTGTGGCGGTAATGGTGAAATTGAAAAAATAAAAAGTTGTCGAGAAATTGATATACGGAAACAGGACGCCGTTCACTGCAA
>CAJMMS010000002.1 GCA_905214675.1 uncultured bacterium | reverse complement strand
CATGCCGATCCGTTCAAAAACCTTTTTGCGGTACATGGATGCCCCGCCGCAGGCTGCAAAAACCTTTCTTGGTTTTAAATATTTTGCATAAGGTTTATCTTTTCCAAGTGCATATGCCCAGCCAAGTGCGCAGTAATAGTCTCCCGCATCGTCCAGCTTGTCCGGCTCGCTCATCTTGATCATACGTGCTGAGCAGGAAAAACAGTGCGGATGGCTGCGCATCATGATCATCAGTTCTTCGATACAGTCCTTATGCAGCTTGGTATCGTTGTTGAGCAGAAATACATACGGTGTCTGTGCCGCCTGTATTCCTGCATTGACAGCTCCACAGAATCCATAATTGCGATCCAGCGCCAGAACTTTCACCCACGGATAATGTGCTTCCACAAATGCAAGGCTTCCATCCCCGGAACCATTATCCACAAGAAGTGCCTCATAATTCTGATACGTCTGTTCTTTCAGTGTATCCAGACAATCCTTTAAATATCCGATTCCGTTATAGTTTGGTATGATAACCGTAACTTCTGCCATATTCTTTCTCCTAACGCTTTCTCAGAGTATAATTACAGGTATTCAGCGAGAAATTTTTGTTGTAATAAGGGTCGCCCTCTTCCAGAATATGACTCCAGTGTTCTTTCATATACTGGATTTCACGGTTAAAACGCTTCTGCTTCTCCGGAGTATCTTCATATCCGCGGCTCTTGGATTCGTAGTGATAAAGTTCCACATTCGGTTCATATACGACCAGATATCCTGCTTCCCGTACCTTCAGACAGAAATCAATATCATTAAATGCGACCGCCAGATCTTCATTAAATCCGCCTGCCGCTTCCCACGCCCTGCGGTCAACCATCATGCAGGCCGCTGTCACGGCACTTAAATCCTGCTGAAGGATCGCTTTGCGCAGATAACCACTGCGCTCTCTTTTCATACCGACAAACATTGCACCTGCCACACCGCCGATGCCGACGATCACACCCGCATGCTGGATCGTATCATCCGGATAATACAGTTTTACACCGGTAATACCGACCTTTTTTCTCTGGCACTGCCCGATCATGCGCTCCAGCCAGTCCGCTGTGATCACACTTACATCATTATTCAGGCAGAGGATATACTCTCCTTTTGCAAACGTATAACCAAAATTGTTCAGTGCCGAATAATTGAATCCTGACTTCCAGTATACGACACGTATCTTGTCTTTTCCGTCGATTTCTTTATAATAGTCAAACGTTTCCTGCTTTGTACTGTTATTTTCAATGATGATGATCTCATAATTGTGGTAAGTGGATTTCTCTTTGATAGAATCCAGACACTGCTTCAGGGTATCGCGTTCGTCTTTGTTTGGGATCAGGATCGATACCAGCGGTTCTCCCTGCACCTGATATTTCACACGGTAAAAGCCCGGAAACTTCGTATCGGTTACTTCTGCTTCTTCTCCGCATCTGTGGATATGCTCCAGGACCGCACGTTTTCCCGCATCATAGGCATATTTTTTGCTCAGCGGATTATCTGCCGTTGAAGCCTTGTGTACCCGCCAGTGATAAAGTACCTTTGGAATGTGTGCGATCTTCTCTGCCTTTTCCACACAGCGGAACAAAAATTCGTGATCCTGTGCGCCATCAAACTCCCTGTCCTGACCGCCCACTTTCTCGATCAGTGTACGCTTTACAACCAGAAGATGACAGATATAATTGTTTGCACGCAGCAGATCCAGATTAAAATCCGGTTTAAAATTTGGCTGATAACGCTCGCTTAAATCTGCTGTCACCTTATCCTCATCCGTATAGACAATGTCCGCTCCGGTGTCTTTGATCTTCTGAGCCACCTCATACAGAGCATCTTCGGTCAGCAGGTCATCGTGATCAAACAGTGCGATATAATCGCCGTCTGCCATGGCGATCGCTGCATTAGTATTGTCTGCGATCCCCAGGTTTTTTTCGAGAATGCAGTATTTGATCCTATTGTCAGATAAGTATTCTTCTATAATTGGTTTTGTGCCGGATACATCCTCGCTTCCATCGGCAATACAGAGCTGCCAGTACGGATAAGTCTGTGCCGTAACCGATTCGATCATCTGGCGCAGAAACACTTCCGGTGTCTTGTAGATTGGTACAACAACACTGATCTTTACCGGATTTTCCCATTTTGTTTCTCTTTGAGCCTTCTTTTCATCCTCCGTCAGTGCATGCTGCGCACACCACTGCCCGTAATCAACCTCTTCCTTTTCAAATCGTTCAGAAAGACGTACTTTGAACTCCTTGAAACCATATTGTTTTAAATAGGCAAATCCTTTTTTTATCGTATAGGGATTCAGGCTTTTTGCCAGTTTTGAAAAATCCATACTCTCTCTTACCTTTCCACCCTTCTACGCTTTAAAAAATCCACGGACTGCTTCTGCTACTTTTTCTCTGTCCTGCTGCTTCAGTCCGTAGTACATCGGCAGACGCAAAAGACGCTCACTCTCTTTTGTCGTATAACGGTCCTCTCCATGAAAACGTCCAAACTTCTGTCCTGCCGGTGCAGAATGAAGCGGTACATAATGAAAGACCGTGCGGATCTCTCTTTCTTTCAGATAATCGATCAGTGCTGCTCTTGTCGGCTCATCTTTTACTTTTATGTAATACATATGTGCATTGTGTTTTGCATAATCCGGGATATATGGCTGCTCCAGATAACCTTCCTCAGCCAGTTCTTTTAAACTCTCCTGATAAAAATCAAACGTTTCCATGCGATCTTTTGTGATCTCATCTGCCATCTCAAGCTGTGCCCAGAGGTATGCTGCATTGAGGTCACTTGGAAGATAAGAAGATCCATAGTCTACCCAGGTATATTTATCGATCTGCCCACGGAAAAATTTGCTGCGGTTGGTTCCTTTCTCGCGCAGGATCTCCGCTGCCTCGATCTTATCTTGTTTATTAAAGACGATCGCACCGCCTTCCCCCATGGAAAAATTCTTCGTCTCATGGAAACTGTAGCAGCCGTAATCCCCGATCGTGCCAAGGGCTCTTCCTTTATAATAAGCATCCACACCCTGTGCGGCATCTTCCACCACCTGAAGATGATGTCTTGCGGCAATGTCCATGATCTCATCCATCGCACAGGCTACACCTGCATAGTGTACCGGTACGATCACCTTTGTCTTTTCCGTGATCGCATCTTCGATCAGGCACTCATCCAGATTCATTGTATCCGGACGTATATCAACAAAGACCAGCTTTACTCCCATCTGTACGAAAGCATCTGCGGTAGAGCAGAATGTATAAGACGGAAGGATCACTTCATCCCCCGGCTGGATTTCTGTCAGGCGTGCTGCCATTTCCAGCGCATGTGTGCAGGAAGTCGTCAGAAGCGCCTGTTTTACACCAAAACGCTCTTTCATCCATCCTGCACACTTTTTGGTAAACATGCCGTCTCCGCTGATCTTCCCTGCATCAACTGCCTGTTTCATATATTCTATTTCTTTCCCCGTGAATGGGGGTATATTAAAATTTATCATCTTTTCCTCCTGTACCATCATTTCTTCTCTTTTCCATGGTATCTGCACCTTTTCTGTCTCTGTACACTATAGTATAGAGGAAGCTTTTCTGTCAAGTACCGGTTTTTGATTGCAGACCTCTCCTGATCTGTGGTATGATGAAGAAAAAAGTCTGGCACATCCCGGACTTGAACCTTGAAGAGAATGGAGTTTTTTATGAATACAATGAAAAATCTGACTGTAAAAAAACAGACGCGCTCTCTTCTGGCGCTCTGGGGACTGACAGCCCTTAGCTGTCTGATTATTTTTTTCCCGTTTCTTTTTGGCGATCAGCTCGCTGTGTTTTCCGATGCCGGTTCTGACACCAGACAGCAGTATCTGATGCAGTATGCTACGATCGTAAATCATCTTCGAAACGGCAGCCTGTCCATGTGGGATTCCTACAATGGCTTTGGTACCAGCATGCTCTCCCTGAACCTGTTCAATCCGTTCCTGATGCTGATCTATCTTGGCGGAATGATCCTTGGAACGGGACACCTTGCCGGCCTCCTGGTTTATCTGATCCTTTTTGAGATCTTCCTGGCAGGCACTTTCTGCTATCTGTTCCTTGACTGCTTCTCTTTTTCGGAAGCTTCCAAAGTAATCGCTTCCTATATATATGGACTGTGTGGTTATATGATGGTCTGGGGACAGCATTATCAGTTCGGTGCTTTTGTGGTATTTCTGCCTCTGATGCTGTGCCTGCTGGAGCGGGCGATCCGCAGAAAACATTTCAGCCTTTCCCTGCCGCTGCTGGTAGCTGTGATGGTGTGCAGCAGCGTCTATATGTCCTATATGTCCCTGCTGCTCTCCGGTGTCTATCTGACCGGACGTCTGATCATGGAGGACGGCAGCAAAAAGAGCCGCATACGCCAGTTTTTCTTTCACTGTGCTTCTCTTTTGCTTGGCATCGGGGTCGGCATGATTGTTTTTCTGCCAATGGCATACTACCTGCTCACCATATCGAGCCGTCTGGATTCGAACGTATCCTTTTTGCAGCGATTTGCCGGATACCTGTCCCCGTACAGCCTGGACTTTTATAAGACCGCATTTCTGCGTATCTTTTCTACCACGTTTCAGGGTATCCGCGATTACAACGGCTATTCGAACTTTTATGAAGCTCCGGTGCTGTTCTTTACCTCCCTTGCGGTACTGCTCGGCTTTTCGTATCTGTTTACGATCCACCGCCAGTCTGCCGCCAGAAAAAAGAAAGTGGTACAGTATTTATTCGTCCTGTTTGCCCTGATCTCTTTATTTACCAGGGCAGGTGCTTCTGTTTTTAATGCCTTTGCCTATCCGTTTTCCAGACATTCTTTTCTGTTTATGCCGCTTGTGGCGCTGATGTGTGCCTTTTCGCTTGATCAGATCTGGCTAAAACGTCTCTGCAGTAAAACCGCTCTGGTTCTTTCGGTATGCCTGATCCTTTCCGCCCATCTTCTGGCGCTGCGTGAAACAACCGAAGTTCTCCTGAAGCGAAATGCCATCTGGATGCTGCTTCTGGCTCTTGCCATGGCAGCCGTCCTGTTCACCGGATATAAAAAACACGGAAAGAAATCACGCCGGATGATGGTATCCTGTCTGCTCCTTCTGTGTGCATCCAGTGTGATCCTGGAAGGTTATGCCTGCTACAACGACCGGGATACGCTTTCTGTCAGCGATGCTTCTTACTGGGGCGGCCTCTATGATCCGGATGTAGCTTCCGCACTGGAGGATCTGAAAACAACAGACACTTCCCTGTACCGCGTGGAAAAAGACTATCACAGTGGAAGCTACTGTATGGATGGACTGGCACAGTACTACCGTGGCATCAGCACATACAACTCCACACCAAACCGGTACATCCAGGAATTTATCGATCTAGTCACACCAAATATGCCGATCATGGCAGAACACGAATATACCTGGCGGCAAATTGGCTATTATACTGGTTACAGTTCACTGTTTGGAATCAAATACGTGCTTTCCAAAAATGCAGACCTGACACTTCCTGGTTTTACACTTCTGAAACAATGCGGCAGCATCTATGTTTATCAGAATACGTATGTGACCTCTTTTGCACGTTTTTATACCAGTGCCGGGGATGCTTCCGTATTGCAGGACACTTCTTCTCTGGATCTGGAGCGGCTTCTGCTGGAAAATATCCTGCTGCAGACCGATGACGAAAAGACAGACACTTCCTCACTTGCAAAAGAAATGACCGGAAGCAAATTAAAAACGGCGCAGAAACTGAAACGTTCCTACGCCCTGGAAGAAATCCCTTCCGATCTTGCTGATATGACTGCCGACGGCGGGGACTCTGTCACTATTCCACTTGACCGCGCCACGCTGGATGGCTATCAGCGCGTTTACCTGGAATTTGATATCAAAACACCGACTGTCAGCGATATTACGGTAAATCCAAACCAGCCTCTGGAATACCATTTCCGCACTTCTGCAAAAAAGAAAAAGCATGTGCAGATCGCCGTTCCGATCACTGCTGACTCGATTGTCTTATCACGCTACGGCGGCGCTTTTACCGGCAGCATCACCAATCTGAAGCTGTACGGTTCAAAAGAAAATGTTTCTTCTTATAACGGTGCACAGATATCTCTTGCAGACACCGCAAACGACAGCCAGCTCTCTGGAACCGTAAATGCAGAAAATGCCGGTTTCCTTTTCCTGCCGATCCCTTATGAGAAAGGCTGGACTGCTTCTGTGGATGGCATCGAAACTGAAATCCTGCGAACAGATGCCGGATTTGTCAGCATTCCGATCGGCTCCGGGGAGCACCGTTTTTCTTTCACTTACCATGCTCCTTATATGCGAACCGGCATGTATGTCAGCCTGTTCTGCGCCTTTATCTGGATCGTATGCTTCGTATTGATTGTTGGGAAGCGGAAAAGGATTTAAAAACCACCAGGAGAAATAGCCGCATTATGTGTAAACTACTTCTCCGGTGGCATTCGCTCACAGGATATATTCCATCTGCCGTTCTTTTGTTTTCATTCCCATTTTTTCATAAAAGTGCTCTGCCGAAGTGTTGCCTGCCCAGACGTTCAGGGTTACTTCATAGCAGCCCAGTTCTTTTGCCCGTTGTTTCACATATTCAAACAGTCTTTCCCCTATATGCTGCCCCCGTGTCTGCTCATCAACGCAAAGGTCATCGATAAACAATGTTTTAAAGGGCACCATATTAGTGGAAAATGGCTGCTCCTTAAGTTGACAGAATACATAGCCCATGCACAGATCGTCCTCGTCTGCGGCAACGTAGATGGGATGGTCCTCCTTCTCCAATAGCTCCGTCAACTCGCAGGAGGTGTATTTCGTAGTGCCTGGTATAAAAATATCTGGACGGATCTCTGAATGTATCTGTAATACCTGCCCCAACAGTACAAGAATTCTTGGAATGTCCTTTTTCTCTGCCTTGCGAATCTTCATTTCTACTTTACTCCTTTACAATCCTGATTTATTTATCTTATTTTACAGGAAAAGGAA
Source organism: uncultured bacterium (assembly GCA_905214675.1). Taxonomy (GTDB): domain Bacteria; phylum Bacillota; class Clostridia; order Lachnospirales; family Lachnospiraceae; genus Hominisplanchenecus. The sequence goes on along the minus strand of CAJMMS010000002.1, from coordinate 79,762 downwards.
AAATACAAAACGGTCTCAACAATAACTTTTATTTCCGGTGAATCAAGCGCTTCATCTGTTCTTTAAACGGTATTTTCACATCTGAAATTTTTCTTGCTATTTTATAAGAAATTGTTCCTTTCATCACTTCAATCGAAGCCTTCAGGGCGGCATTTTCCTTTTTCAGGCGGTTCATGGAGGCCACTGCACCACTGCCGCTGACGGACGGATCTCCAAGTGCCAGTCCCTGGAAAATGAAATCACGGTCTGTCTTTTCCTGCGGAAGCTCTTTTTCGGTAAACTCCAGCATTTCCCGGTAAAACCTGCGATACTCTTCGCACATCTGCTCCACTGATTTCATATCCAGACTCTCTACGATCTCTTTTTTCTCCTGATACTCTTCCGGATGATCCATGATATGATGCAGAAGCTGTATGATCTCATCCGGCTGTGCATCCGGCGCTACCAGCCATCCGCCGCCTGTTCTGCGGATACGCTCTCCTACTGCTCCGATATCGGTTGCCACGATCGGAATGCCATTTAACCATGCTTCTGACACAGTATAACTGAATGTCTCCGGCCAGATCGGCAGAATACACACAACATCAATCTCATTGTCCTCCAGAAGCTGCGGAAGTTCTTCTTTTTTGTATGTGGAACTAAAGAAACAGTTTTCCTGTGAAATCTCCAGTATCTTTTTGTCACCGATGGCACCAAACACAAACCAGTTGATCCCGCCTTTGTCCATCGGGATCAGTTCCCTTGCCATAAGACTGCCCTTCTGCGGAACCATTCCTCCAAGAAATGCCACATTCAGGCGCCCCCGCTTGCCAAACCTATGGCAATATTCACCTTTTACGGTCTGTCCATCCGTATAAAAAATGCCATTGTGTTTTACAAAAATCTTAATCTTTACCGGACCGTCTGCAAGCTTTCTGGTGCTGATACGAAGATCCATACCGCACATCAGTGCTTCCGGTGCCCCAAAAGCATCCACAATATCCGGACGCGGCACTTTATTTGCCAGGAAACAGTCTTTGCGTCCTTTGCTGTCGGTAAACTCAATATAAATCTTCGTCTCCTCGTTTGGCACACCTTCCAGATAAGCCCAGCCTTTGACATCGTTCAGTCCCTGATCTGCCCCCGGCACGCGGTCAAGGCGCACATGAAGCCCTGCATTTTTCTGGAATTTTTCCGGAGAGGGCACATGGATGATATCCCGCTCCAGCTTATCTTCACCATGTTCGATGACCATACACTGGTCTTTCAGTTCTGGAAAATACTGTAACATAATATCTCTGGCGCTTGCCGATGGAAAGATCAGCTTCCGGCAAAGAGAAAGTGCTTTTTTATTTTCTCTTCTCCAGATTTTCAGATAATCCACCTGCGGTGCGATGTCTTTTTTCTGACGGAGACACTCCCTGCATCGCTGCTGGCACTGCTCACCTGGAAGCAGTTCATCCTGCGGCTGGCAGAACTGATTGTTCTGGTCTAACAGAATAATGCTAGGACACGCATAATAAAAATCATGGATTGTTGCGATCACCGGAATGCCAAAATGTTCTGCCACAAAATACAGATCAAGTGTCAGATCCTGCGAGTGCTGGATATGCACCATATCAATATCAAAAGCAAGAAGGATCTGTTCATAGATCCGGCGCAGATTTTCATCATGAAATACCGGGAACTTCGGTGCTTCCCCGATCTCAAATTTCAATGAGATCTCATCCTGATCGGTATAGATCGTCAGACGCAGATATTCTTCATCGCGCGCCGCTACAAACACATTGTATTCATCACGCAGAGCCATCGTCAGTTCTTTCACATGGATCTGTGTACCGCCAATGTTGTTAAACGCTCCCTCCTGAAAATCCAGATGAAGAAGATAGAGGATATTCTGCTTTCCATTGTGCAGTTTTGTATACATATTGATATTGTCACGGATCTCCTGATCCGGATTTTCCATGCAGTACAGATGATTCTGCTCCATCTGAAAAGCATAACGCTCATTGAGGATCGCATCATGTTCTTCCAGAAGTTTTCTTTTTACTTCCGTATCAAACGATGCCGTTCCTTTATGGTAAACAAACGTATCATCACACATGACATGGTGATAACCAGCCTGCTGCGCACGGTTACAGAAATCATTCTCTTCCCCGTAACCTCTGCCAAAAGTTTCAGCATCAAAGACACCAATGTCATCGATCACACATCGCTTGATATACATACAGAATCCCACTGCAACGGTAATGGTCGGATAACGCTTCAGGCTGCACCGCTCGATCAGTCCTGCATATTCATCTACTGTCACATTTTCCGGCACAGGATTGTCCTGACACATCACCGGTACCGAACATAACGTGGCACTGTTGGATAATGGTGTCACCGTTGCGATGCTCTCTTCCCGGTATGCGCAGGCTATGATCTTATCCAGCCATCCTGCCGTAACGATCGTATCCGAATTGAGCAGAAGCACATCCCGGTCTGTGCTCTGCGCCATTCCTTTGTTCACATTGGCAGAAAAGCCCATATTTTTTTCATTGTGCAGTACCAGAATATGTTCCTGTGAAAGGTCATCCAGATAAGGAGCAATGCGCTCATCCGGACTGCAGTCATTGATCAGGATCACTCTGTGCTTTGTCAGATCCGTATGCTTTAATACACTCGGAATGCAAAGCTGAAGATCGTCATATCCATTGTACACAGGAATAATGATATCTACTGCTTCTGTCCTTTTTTTCATTTATTTCCTCCAAAATGCAAGACTGCTCTTTCTTGCCAGCAGTCCGTTTGCCCGCTCCAGCGCTTCTTCCATGGAAAGAACCGCGATCGTACCGCTGATTTTCAAAGTTTCCTGCTGCTCTTTTATATTTATCTGATAAACCGGATCGACAGTCAGGAACAGATCTCCCTTTTCCACTTTTCTGGCTGCATTGGCTGCTTTTAATTTTGCACTGGTGCCCTGCGGATCGATCTGGCAGATACATGGCTTTCCTTCCAGAGGATCAAAGCGCAGTGCCCTGTAATTTTTAAAATCCTTCAGGTCAAACGTAACTGAAAATCTTCCTTCTTCGAGGATTGTTTCCGCCTGCAGCTTTTCCTCTTCCCGGAATCCATTTCCCGTATCTACAAAAAGCTGACTGGTCAGACAGTCCTTTTCACGATACCGCTGCCGGAACTCCTCCAAAGAGATGCCAATCTCCGGAATGCTGTAATTCATCAGCCGGTTTGCACCGACATAATGCTCCGCAAAATACGTTCCCCATCTGCGGAAGGTATCTGCCATTTCTCCCGTAATGCCATATTCTTTTAGAAATTCTGCAGCCGGATACTCCTGCTCAAACTGCGGATAACTGCTGTACAGTTCATTTATGGTACGCCATAGTATAAAACTTACCGGAACCGGAAAATCAAAGCTCCATTCACAGTCGATCACACAGTACTTTCCGTCCTTCTCAAAAATATTGTCGAGGATCAGATCAATGTTTGCCGGTGCGATACATTGCAGATTTTCCGGCATCTTTGCCGTTCCAAAAACCTGTGTAAACTCTGTTCGCTCTCTTCCGGACATTTCCTGACTCCTGATCTGACGCCGTATCACCTGATCTGTTTCTTTCTGACACATCTGATAGACCTGATGAACCAGTGTTTTGATCTTCTCAATATCATGTACATAGACGGCACGCTTTGCCTGCTGTGCAAGACTTTCCTCCTCCAGAAACGGATAGGCAATACCGCCTGGTACCTCCCTGCCTGCCATTGCACAAAAACCGCCATGCTTTTCCGGCTGTTTTATCATATTCTTCAGATGGCGTTCTGCCTCCGCGGTCATCGCACGTTTGACAACCATTTTTCTGCCATCTTTCTCCTCGATCGTAGTCGCAATAGAAAAATGACGGTCACGGTCGGTACTCATCTTGGCATAGAGTACTTTCTTTTTCTCATCCAATGGCTGCCGGCTCATCTCGATCAGAAAAGAATTAGCAAAATAATCCATCCTGCCATCCTGCTGTATGGTATCTGCCACCGTCTCTTCCCGAAACAGTGCCATACGGTATCTGGTAAAATTCCAGGCTGGAAGTCCATACTTCTGTTCCTTTAAAGATTCCTCCGTAAAAATCTCACGTGGGAACTTATAATCCGGATATGGATAATAAAAACGATGGTTCACAAATCCGCAGTTCTCCATCAGGCGCTCCCACTCCCCTTTGGAAAACGTGCGCACCGAATGATTCTGTGGATATCCGGCAATGCCGTCAAAATATCCATCCGTATGATCCTCCGGTGCTCCTGCAAAATATTTCAGGCCGAAACGATTCTCGATCGCGATCAGAAGAATCCCATCCGGCTTCAGAAGCCGCCGTATGTTGTTCAGAAATGCTTCACACGGCTGATCTCCTTCCGTAAAACCCGGTGCATATTCAAACACACCATTTAACACGATATAGTCAAAAGTCTCACCGAAAACCATATCGTTAAGATTACCTACCCATATTTCCAGATTGTCCAGGCGCTCATGCCTTGCCATATTGATATCTGCTCTCTGTTTGGAGAGTTCTACCGATACGACCTTTTTCATCCGTTCACAGAGCAGACCGCTGATCGCGCCGCAGCCGGAACCGATCTCCAGACAGGCGGCATCTTTCCGGAACGGATACCAGTTCAGAATATTTTCCCGGACTCTGGAAAGATGATAGAGAACCGGAAACGGAACCTGATCCATATTTTCATAGCTTCCCTGTGTCCTGACAATCTTCAGGATTTCTTTTTCAATATCTCCATCGGAGTAAAAATTCTCCCCACTGTAATAATCCAGATTAAACTTTGCCATAATTCCCCCCGTTTCAGGACAACGTTACGTTTGAATTCATATCATAGTAGCCTACAGTATTGCGATCTGAGATCACCGTCAGGCTGCAGACATCATAAAGTCTGTGAAACACCACAAATTCACCATTGCGGTATCCCGTACAGCCAAGCGAGATCAGGTACTCCCCGCCCTGCAGATCCAGCTTCTGCGTAAAAGTGACCTCCTGGCTTTCGCCTGCCTTTTTCCCTTTGACATCCGCCTTCTCGTACATGGTATTGGTTCCTGTAATCTCAATTCCCTGAAGGTTCTTGATCGTAAAGGCATAGATCGGCTCTTTGATCTCCTCATGGAAATCCACCTTCATGCGCACCGAAAATGTACTGCCCTTCATCAGCGTATTTGTGATCAGTCCTTTGTCATCGAGGATCGCATAATCGGTGATCTCTGCGATCTTTTCGCCATACTCGATCAGCTTCGGATTCACCTCAACCGAATCTTTCCAGTTTGCGCTGACATCCTCCACATCATTCATACGGCTGTCCGTCTCCAGTTCAGAAGGATCAAACTGATGTACCAGCACCTTCTTGTAAATGTCAACCGCTTCCTTTGGCGTACCTTCAAAAATCTTCTCACCCTGATTAAGCAGTACGGCACGGTCGCAGTATTTTGTGATACTGCCCAGATCGTGGCTGACAAACAGAATCGTCTTACCCTCTTTTTTGAAATCCTCAAACTTGCGGTAACATTTCGCCTGAAAAAAGACATCGCCGACCGACAGTGCCTCATCGACGATCAGGATCTCCGGATCAATGTTGATGGCAACCGCAAATGCCAGGCGCACAAACATACCACTCGAGTAGGATTTGACCGGCTGATTGACAAATTCACCGATATCGGCAAACTCCAGAATATTCTCCAGACGCGCATCGATCTCTTCTTTTGTGAAGCCAAGCATCGTCCCGTTCAGATATACATTTTCAATTCCGGTATATTCCATATTAAAACCGGCTCCAAGCTCCAGCAGTGCAGAAATACGTCCATCAACGTTTACTTCTCCGCCTGTCGGATTCAAGACACCGGTTATGATCTTGAGAATGGTAGATTTCCCGGAGCCGTTGGTTCCGATGATTCCGACCGTCTCTCCCTTTTTCACTTCAAAATTCACATGTTTCAATGCATAATGTTCTTTTGCATCCACACGAAATCCCAGCGTCTCCTTCAGGCGGTCGGATGGTTTGTTATATAATTTGTATACTTTGCTCAGGTCTTTTACCTGAATTGCCATTTCACTCATAGACTTCGATCCTCATCTCTTACAGAACATCTGCAAAATGTATCTTTAATTTGCCAAACAGTCTTGTGCCGATCAGCCAGAATACCAGGGTAAATCCCCAGAAATACAGAGTGATGCCAGGACGCTCCCAGAACCATACTTTATAAATAAAAGCATCGCGATATCCCTGCACGATATAAAACATCGGATTTAACTTCAGGATGGAAGCAAGTATGCCTGTGATGCCAAGATCCTCCATTGCCCACATGATCGGTGTCATCCAGACGCCTACCTGAAGCGCAATGTTGATCACCTGTGTGAGGTCGCGGAAAAAGACAACGACCGAGCTTGTCATATAGGAAATCCCCAGGATCAGCACAAAGGCACAGAACGTGTAATAGATCACCTGAATGGTATAGATGGTCGGATAATATCCCATCGCAGTATACAGGATCAGGGCGACCAGAATAAAAAACAGATGTACAAACATCGCCGATACGACTTTGACCATCGGCAGAATGTCAATCCGGAATACGACCTTCTTGACCAGATAGTTGTATTCCAGCAGTGCATTCGTTCCGTTCGTCAGTCCGTCCTGAAAAAAGAACCAGGGAATCAGTCCGGCGATCAGCCACAGTACGAATGGTACCGGCCTTGGTGATGAACTTCTTATCATACCAAAAACAAACCAGTAGACCATAACCGTCACAACCGGCTGTACAAACGCCCAGACGATTCCCAGGTAGGAACCGGCATATTTCTTTTTAAAATCATTTCTCGCAAGCTGAAAAATCAATGTTCTGCCCGCAAAAAGTTCTGCGGGCAGTGACCGGTTTTCTTTCATATTATTGCTCTCCTGCACGTGAAGCACTGTACTCTTTCAGTCCGCCCCACTTTTTGTCTTTGTCAGACATGATCAGTTCCATCCCCTCCGGAATCGGCCATTCTACAGCAATATCCTCATCATCATAGCGGATGCCGCCTTCGTCATTCGGATGATAGAAATCACTGCATTTGTAGACAAATTCCGCATAATCGGAAAGTACCACAAATCCATGTGCAAAATTCTTTGGAATAAAGAACTGTTTCTTATTTTCTTCACTTAAGTGTACGCCAAACCATTTACCGTAAGTAGCAGAACCCGGACGCAGATCCACTGCCACATCAAATACTTCCCCGCGGATCACGCGTACCAGCTTATCCTGCGGATAGTTGATCTGGAAATGCAGTCCGCGCAGTACACCCTTTTTGGATGCAGACTGATTATCCTGCACAAAATTTACATCAATACCTGCTTCCTTAAAATCATTGTACTGATATGTTTCCATAAAATAACCACGCTCATCGCCAAATACCGTCGGTGTGATCACCTTCAGTCCTTCGATCTCGCATGTCTCTACTTTGATCTTTCCCATGAGTTCCTCCTAAAGTCCCTTTGCAATTTCCAGAAGATACTGGCCATAAGCAGTCTTGAGAAGCGGCTGTGCCAGTTCTACAAGCTGTTCTTTTGTGATAAATCCTCTCTTATATGCAATCTCTTCGATGCAGGAAATATAAAGTCCCTGACGTTTCTGGAATGCTGAAACAAAATCCGCTGCATCCAGCAGTGCATCGTGTGTACCGGTATCCAGCCATGCGAAGCCTCTGCCAAGTGTCTCCACCTTCAGCGTTCCTCTTCTTAAATATTCGTTGTTGATGCTGGTGATCTCAATCTCACCGCGTGCGGAAGGTTTTACATTCTTTGCGATCTCTACTACATCATTATCATAGAAATACAGTCCCGGAACGGCGTAATTGGACTTCGGATGTTCCGGCTTCTCCTCGATGGAAAGTGCCTTTCCGTTTTCATCAAACTCCACTACTCCATATTCTCTCGGATCACGCACATAATATCCGAAAATGGTCGCACCTTTTTTATTGGCTGCCGCACGTGCAAGCACCTGTGAAAAACTCTGTCCGTAGAAAATATTGTCTCCCAGTACCAGTGCCACGCTGTCATCTCCGATAAAATCTGCTCCGATGATAAATGCATCTGCCAGTCCGCGCGGTTTATCCTGTACAGCATAGGACATGGAAAGTCCAAGCTGCTCACCGGTTCCGAGCAGTTCCTCAAATACCGGAAGGTCACGCTCGGTAGAAATGATCAGGATCTCACGGATTCCCGCCAGCATCAGCGTTGATAATGGATAATAGATCATCGGTTTATCGTATACCGGCATGATCTGTTTGGAGATCGCCTTGGTCAGCGGATACAGTCTGGTGCCGGAACCGCCTGCTAATATAATTCCTTTCATATGGTTATCCTTTCTTATTTGCGGTACATTTCCTCATAATATTTCTGATAATCGCCGCTTGTCACATTCTTCATCCAGTCTTCGTGTTCAAAATACCATTTGATCGTCTTTTTGATGCCTTCTGCAAACATCGTCTCCGGATACCAGCCGATCTCTGCTTTGATCTTGTCCGGTGCGATCGCATATCTGCGGTCATGGCCCTTGCGGTCTTCTACATATGTGATCAATTCTTCATTGATATGTGCTTTTCTTGGATCGTTGTCCGGAAGCATCTCATTTAAAGTGTCCAGAATGATATGGATGATCTCAATGTTCTGCTTTTCGTTGTGTCCGCCAATGTTGTATGTCTCAAATAAACGTCCCTTTTCCTGAACCATATCGATGCCCTTGGCATGATCTTCTACATACAGCCAGTCACGTACATTTTTACCATCACCGTATACCGGAAGCTTTCTGCCGTTTAATGCATTGTTGATGATCAGCGGGATCAGTTTCTCCGGGAACTGATACGGTCCGTAGTTGTTGCTGCAGTTTGTGATATTTGCCGGGAACTTATAAGTATCCATATAAGCTTTTACCAGCATATCGGAAGAAGCCTTGCTTGCAGAATACGGGCTGTGCGGATCGTAAGGCGTGGTCTCATAGAAATACTCACCCTCATTCTCCAGAGAGCCGTAAACTTCATCTGTGGATACGTGCAGGAATTTCTTGTCTGCCTTGAATGTGCCGTCCTCAAGCTCCCATGCTGCCTTTGCTGCATTGAGCATGACCAGGGTGCCAAGTACGTTTGTCTTTACAAAAACCTCCGGGTTGCGGATGCTGCGGTCTACATGGCTTTCTGCCGCAAAATGTACAACACGGTCGATTTCATTTTCATCAAAAATCTTGTTGATCGCATCGCTGTCACAGATATCTGCTCTTACGAAAGTGTAATTGTCACGGTTCTCCACATCCCGTAAGTTTTCCAGATTGCCTGCATACGTCAGCTTGTCTACGTTGATGATACGGATCTCATCGCCGTACTTTTTAAACATATAGTGAATATAATTAGAACCAATAAAACCGGCACCTCCGGTTACAAGATACGTTCTCATGTTTGTTTTTACCTCCATCAGTCAGTTCGTTTTTCCTATTTCTATACGGATTCTTTACATTATAACATCAAAAACAGGAATATTCAACCGGAAATGCGCATCTGGTCTGCTGCCAAATGAATCGTAAAGTCTTTTTTGCTTTCTTTTCCTGTTCTTGTATGCTATAATCATTCTACTTAAACATCAAATTTACGAAAATCTGAGAGGAGAATTTTATTTTATGAAAAAAACAGCACTTGTTATTTTAGCTGCCGGCATTGGCAGCCGTTTCGGAGGCATCAAGCAGCTTGCCCCGGTCGGCCCTTCCGGTGAGATCATCATGGATTATTCCATCTATGATGCCATTGAGGCAGGCTTTAACAAAATCATCTTTATCATCCGCAAAGACATTGAAGAAGATTTCCGCCACATCATCGGTGAGCGCATCGAACAGATTACCGAAGTGGAATATGTCTTTCAGAGCCTTGCCGATCTTCCGGACGGTTTTTCGGTTCCGGAAGGACGTAAAAAGCCGTGGGGAACCGGACAGGCGCTGCTGTGCTGCAAAGATGTGATCGACACACCATTTGCCGTGATCAATGCCGATGATTATTATGGAAAAAAAGGTCTGAAAAAAGTCCATGATTTTCTGATCCAGGAACATGCCCATGATGAGAAGCTCCATTTCTGTATGGCTGGTTTTATCCTCGGCAATACCTTAAGCGAAAACGGCGGCGTTACAAGAGGCATCTGTCAGGTTGATGAAAATGAACTGCTTACTTCCATCACAGAAACCCACAATATCATCCAGACGGCCGACGGTGCCTGCATTCCGGGCGAAGATGGCAGTATCCGCTCTCTGGATCTGAACAGTCATGTATCCATGAATATGTGGGGATTCACTCCGGAAATCCTTACTTATCTGGAGCAGGATTTTGTCACTTTCCTTTCAAACCAGAAACCAGATGACCTGACCTGCGAATATCTGCTTCCGACGGTTGTCGATGAAATGCTGAAAAAACAACTTGCTGATGTGCAGGTTCTTGAAACACGTGACCGCTGGTTTGGTGTCACATATGCCAAGGACAAAGCCTATGTGACAGATTCCATTTCAGCACTTGTCAAAGGAGGTATGTACCCTGAAAAGCTTTTCCAGTAATTTTCTGCGCCCTTTTCTGTTAGGTCTTGGTCTGACGGCAGGCATCGCGCTTCCGTCCATCCCTGCCCAGGCAGAAGAAACGCTTTTACATCCTTCACTCCCGGCCGTGTCCACATACGAATCTGTTCCTGATACATTAGATGAATCCTCTCTTCTGGATTCTTCCCTTCATGGAGCTGCTTCCATTTCGGACCGTTATTACAATGCTGCCGATAAAGGGCTGGTTACCGCAGCCAGAGACCAGAATCCTTACGGGACCTGCTGGGCATTTTCCGCTATTTCTGCCTGCGAGAACAGCATGATCCGGCGTGGACTGTATGACTATACCCTGGATCTATCGGAACTGCATTTTTCGTATTTCTTTTTCCATACACAGGCAGATCCGCTTGGCGGCACAAAAAACGATGCCAATATCTACTATGGCTCTGATTACTTAAATGCAGGCGGAACGGACGCCTGCAGCATGTTTGCACTGGCAAAATGGACAGGTGCTGCAAATGAAGCCCTGGCACCCTATCCTTCGGATACGACGGCTCCTTCCCTGGATGCTTCCCTTGCTTACCAGGATATCGGACACCTGCAGAATGTCCGCTATGTCAGCGGCAGTGACCGTGAAAGCATCAAAAAACTGATTTTAGAATATGGCTCTGTATCTGCACCGCTGTATGCAGATTTCTCGAAGTATTACTCTGCTTCTACTTATGCCTACTACTGCAAAAAAAGTCTGGTTGCCAACCATCAGATCACACTGGTCGGCTGGGATGATGATTATTCCATCAATAACTTTCCAGACAATTCCAGGCCTTCCAGGGCTGGTGCCTGGATCGCCAAAAACAGCTATGGCAGCAGCTTCGGAGATCAGGGTTTCTTCTATATCTCCTATGAGGATGCCAGTCTTATTTACCAGCAAAAGGACGACGAATCTTCCCAGTCTTTAGTCTTTGCCTATGACATGGAAAGCAGCAACAACTATTCGCACAATTATCAGTATGATGGCACTGCTTCCTGCACATACATGACGCTTGCCTCCGGTTCTTCTATGTCAAACATTTTTACCGTCAAAGGAAATCCCGGCGGACAGGAACGGCTCGATGCAGTTTCCTTTGCTGTGGCATCCCCGAATGTCCAGTATGCGATCCAGATTTACAAAAATCCGCCTTCCGGTAATCCATCCGGTGGAATCGCGGTATTTGACCAGGCACAGACTGGCACAACCACTTACTGCGGATATTACACCATTCCATTGCAGCAGAAAGTAGTATTTGCCCAAGGTGATTCTTATTCCGTTGTCGTTTCTTTTTCTTCACCAACCAGCAGCCAGGTTTCCTGCTTTGTGGATAATTCCAGCACGCTTGAAACCATCCAGTTCCGTTCAAAAGCTGCTCTTGGAGAAAGTTATTACCGCACACCATCCAGTGGATGGAAAGACATTGGATATCAGGACATGAACTGCCGTATCAAGGCATTTACAACCGATACCAGCGAACCTGCGACTGTGGTACTGCCAAACATTTCCGGGCTTTCCAGACCTGCCTTCCAGAGCCTCAAAGTCCGCAACAGCAGTTCTCTGCGTCTGACCTGGCAGGGTGTCACTTATGCAGATGGTTATCAGATTTACCGCAGTACATCCAGGAATGGCCGCTATACGCTGATTCACCAAAGCACACAGACTTCCTACCTGGACAAGGATACCATTCCAGGAAAAACTTATTATTACCGGATTTATGCTTTTGCTGCCAGCCGCTACCATGGAACGGTATACAGCCCTGTTTCCATAACAAAATCCAAAAAGGTACTGCCTCCGAAAACAACTCTTCGCAGTTGTAAAAAGAAAGGCAGTTCCAAAGCAGTCCTGACCTGGAAAAAGATCCCCGGTGTGAGCGGATATGAAATATCCTGCAAATCTTCCGGTAAAAAATGGAAAACAGTCAAAACCATCAAACGTGCAGGCATCACGAAAGCCACTGTTTCCCGTTCCGGCAGCAAACGAAGCTCTTACCGCATTCGTGCCTATCTGAAATCCGGAAAAAAGAAAGTCTACGGTGCTTATTCAGACCGCAAAAAGCTCTAAATAAAACCTCCGCTCATCTCTCAATGAACGGAGGTTTCTTTATCTTATCCTTTTCACACACTCCTACAGAATGGATTTCCCAGGTCCATTCTGCATCCCTGTAATTATTTCTAATTACAAATAAACCTTATTAAAACACTTGCTTTAAATGATACTCATCATCTACCAGCAGCATGTCGGCCTCTTTTCCGACGCTGATAGAACCGACTCTGTCATAGACACCTATGCTCTTCGCCGGATTTCTGGTGGCTGCAAAAATCGCATCCGCTTCCGGAATATCGAAAGACATTGCAATCTTCATACAGTCATACAGACAGGTTGCGGATCCTGCGATGGTTCCGTCTGCCAGTGTTGCTTTGCGGTCTTTCATAAATACTTTCTGACCGCCCAGTTCATATTCTCCGTTTTCCATACCGCATGCCATCATGGAATCACTGATCAGAACAATACGTTCCGGTCCGAACATACGGAATGCTGCACGGACCGCACTGCCATGGATGTGCAGACCATCGCTGATCAGCTCGGCATATACATGCTCATTGTCTGCAGCAGCTCCGATGACACCCGGTGCTCTGTGATTCAACGGCGGCATGGCATTGTACAGATGTGTTACGTGATCTGCACCGGCCTCAAATGCTGCCTTTGCAGTATCATAATCTGCTGTCGTATGTCCAACAGAGATATGCACTTCATCTTTGAGTTCTTTGATAAATTCTACGGAACCTTCCATCTCCGGTGCCAGAGTCACCAGTTTGATCCGTCCGCCGCTTGCCTGCTGGCATGCACGGAATGTCTCTGCGGACGGTGCCTGGATATAAGCACCATTCTGTGCTCCCTTTTTCTCCGGTGCGATAAATGGTCCTTCCATATTGATACCAATGACACGTGCTCCGTCTGCGATGCCGTCTGCTTCTTTTGCGGTCGCAAAAATATCAACCAGCATCTCTTTGGAAAGTGTCATGGATGTCGGGCAGTAAGAAGTGATACCATGTGCTTTTTCAAAACGTAAAATCTCTTTTACGCCTTCTACGTCACAGTCACAGAAATCGTGACCGCAGGCACCGTGGCTGTGTACATCCACAAGACCAGGGATCAGTTTGTATCCGCTGGCATCCACCACGGTCTTATCGCTTACTTCTGCTTCAGTTGCTACGATCTTGTGATCTTCTACAAAAACATCTTTTACCTGAAATGTTCCGTCTTCACAAAAAACAGATGCACCTTTAATGATCATTTAGATCACTCCCTTCTCTCTGCACAGGGACAGTGCTTCTTCGTCTGCAATTACGATCACATCGTTGTGAAGCTGCAGTACAGAAGCCGGTACGCTAGGTACGATCGGTCCGAAGAAAGATTCATAAACTGCTTTTGCTTTGTTCTTTCCGCTTGCCAGCAGCAGAACTTTCTTCGCTGACATGATGTTTTTGATACCCATGGTATATGCAAATTTCGGCACATCATCCATAGATTCGAAGAATCTTGCGTTTGCTTTGATAGTATCCTCTTTCAGTGCTACACAGTGTGTCAGACTCTCGAAAGCTGAACCCGGCTCGTTAAATCCGATGTGTCCGTTTCCGCCGATACCCAGCAGCTGCAGGTCGATGCCGCCAACGCTGTCGATGATCGCATTGTATTTTGCACATGCAACTTTGCTGTCCGGTTCTGTTCCATCCGGTACAAAGGTACGTGCCTTGTCGATATTTACATGATCAAACAGATTTTTGTTCATGAAATAACGGTAGCTCTGATCATTGTCTCCGGAAAGTCCTTTGTATTCGTCCAGGTTTACAGAAGTTACCTGTGAAAAATCGATGTCACCTTTGTTGTACCATTCAACCAGCTGTTCGTATGCACCTACCGGTGTAGAACCTGTTGCCAGACCTAAAACAGCGTTTGGTTTCATGATAACCTGGGCAGAAATAATATTTGCTGCCTTTCTGCTCATGTCCTTATAATCTTTTGCCTGATATAAAACCATATCCCTCTTCCTTTCTGATTTCAGGTTTATTCCACTTCCGCTTTTGCAAAAAAGACCGGAAGATGGAAGTTTGGCTTCTCACTGTCAATCGGTGAAAAGCTGATATAATGTTCAACAGCCGGATCTTCTGAAATTTTATAGAAATTACAGTATATCTCCTTGCCGCTGCCATCCGGTAAATAATCGCAGACTTCCTTCAGAAACTTCTCCGGAATGAGCAGGCTCATTATCCAGTGATCCTTTTCAATCACAGAATTTACGCCTGTTTCCTTATAAACTTCATCGGAAAGGAACTGTCTTCCCTGTCTGCCAAAGCCATATTTTGCATACATGGCTCCGTTTGCATTCACTTCAAAGTTCAGATACATATCATTGTTGGTAAGTTCCTTTCCTTTTTCTGCGAATGCCAGAAACACTTCCACTGCACTGTCTTTGCAGACCATTTCGTGATGCTCTGTGCATCTTGCAAGCGGATCATGCTCCTCTGTGCAAATCTGCACATAGAGTCCTTCCCCCTTCAGATACCCCATATAACCACAGGCTTTCGGAGGTGTGATTGCATGATGCCACTGCACATGGTCGATCTCAAAACGATTGCAGTTCACAATCTCTTCTTTCGAAGAAATCGTCTTAATCTTATATTCCAATGTATGTCCTCCTTCTAACGGCACGAGTACCAAAAGGGGGACACCCACTACGGCGTCCCCCTTGCAGGTCAGATTTCAGACCATTATATCAAGCTATTATTTGCACAGTTTCTTGAACTCGTCAGCTACGAACTGAACCTGAGTTCCGATGATAACCTGTACACTTGTTTTGCCTGGGCGAATCACACCAGCTGCTCCAGCTGCTTTGATTGCTTTTTCGTTTACTTTTGTAGTATCTTTCACTTCCAGACGAAGTCTTGTGATGCAGTTGTCGATAGAAGTGATGTTCTCTTTACCGCCGCATCCAGCCAGAACTGCTTTTGCAACTTCTGTGTAGTTGTTGTTAGACAGTTTGATGCTCTTTTCAGATTCGTCAATATCATCATCTTCACGTCCCGGTGTTTTCAGGTCGAATTTTGTGATTGCGAAACGGAATACTACGTAGAATACTACGAATGCTGCAATACCCAGAGGGATAATCAGCCATGTCTTAGCTGCTGCTGGAAGGGAAGCAGAGAAGATCAGGTCAGTTAAACCAGCGGAGAAACTGAATCCGGCTCTGAATCCAAGTACAACTGTGATCACTGTGAAGATAGCGTACAGCAGTGCATATACTGCGTACAGTCCAGGAGCCAGGAACATGAAACCAAATTCGAACGGCTCAGTTACACCACAAACAAATGCTGC
The DNA here is from genome assembly GCA_905214675.1 of uncultured bacterium. Lineage (GTDB taxonomy): Bacteria > Bacillota > Clostridia > Lachnospirales > Lachnospiraceae > Hominisplanchenecus. Next base: position 63,791 of record CAJMMS010000002.1, on the reverse strand, counting down.
GATTGCTGCGGAAGAAAGAAGACCGATTGCAACTTTTTTCTTTCCAGGTTTTGCTGTATGAACCATAGCCAGAGCAGCACCCGGGATACCAAACATCATACATGGGAAGAATCCTGACATGTACATACCAAGGCTCCATGTAACATCTGCAGATGTTTCACCAGCCCAGAAGTGAGACAGGTCACCAAGACCGATGGTATCAAACCAGAATACGTTGTTCAGTGCGTGATGCAGACCGAATGGGATCAGCAGACGGTTGAAGAATGCGTAGATACCAGCACCTACAGCTCCCATACCTGCGATACCCTGTCCAAGTGCAACCAGACCACCAAACAGTAACGGCCATACGAACAGCAGTACTACGGATGTAATGATAGAAACAACACCAGCTACGATAGCTACGCAACGTTTGCCACTGAAGAATGACAGCCAATCCGGCAGTTTTGTTCCTTTGAATTTGTTGTAGCAAGAAGAACCGATAACACCAGCGATGATACCGATGAACGGGTTCTGGATCTTGCTGAATGCGATGTAAGCGGTTGTACCTTCTTCAAGAGTTTTGATAACAGATACAGCACCTACAGACAGCAGAGTTGTCAGCATCAGCCAGGAAGCCAGGGCTGCAAGTCCGCCTGTACCGTCGTTGTCTTCGGACATACCAACACCGATACCGATTGCAAACAGGATAGCCATGTTATCGATCAGGGCTCCACCTGCTTTTACTAAATAGAAACCAATCTGCTGTACAATACCTACTACGTCACCACCCTGCATGGTAGATGGGCAAAGAGCATATCCAAGACCCATCAGGATACCACAGATAGGAAGGCAGGCAACAGGTAACATCAAAGCTTTACCTAATTTCTGCAAAAATTTCATCATGATTACTTTTTCCTCCTTCTCTCAATGAAGATCCTCCTCCAGCTCTTTTTCCGGCTGGATTCTGCGGATATGTACGGCCAGGTAAGCCGTCTCTTCATCTGTAATTTCGTGATCATAGCGCATTTTTATATAATGCGCAATCTTTTCGCTGCACGCATATTCTACCGGGTACATTCCGGAAATCACTTTCCCGAAACCGTTATCATCGTTTCCGAGCATCTGTCCCGTAAAAATGCGCTGTCCAAGAAATTTCAGATGAGTGATGAATCTGGCGTAATGAAGGTTTTCTTCCTGCAGTTCAATATTGAAATATTCACTTACAATATCAACTACGTCGCGGATTAGGCAGGTGATGTTCATCGTATTGCGTACACCGGTGTCATATTCCGCATTTACGATATGGAGCGCAACGGATGCGGCCTCATCCTCATTCAGCTCCACATGAAGCTTCTCTCTGATCTTGCGGATCGCATATTTGCCAACTCCAAACTCAATCGGGTAAAAGGTCTTTACCTCTACCTTGAGCGGATTGTCAAACTGCACTCCTTTCTTATACCGTTCAATCACAAAACTGATATGATCTGTCAGAGTCAGATAAATGCTCTGATGCAGCTTCAAACCAATGTTGTTCTTGGCATAAGTGATGATCTGATCTGAAACCTTGAGATATTCAACCGGAAGCTTTTCCACCAGCCTGGCAAACTGCCCGGTTGATTTCTGATCATCCAGCCGAAATGTCTTTTCCACCTGTTTCTCATCCACAATCTGTCCCGGCTTTGCATGGAAACCAATACCTTTTCCCATGATAACGACTTCCTCGGCGTCTTTGTCCAAAGCACTCACTACATTGTTGTTAATAACTTTGATGATTTTCATAGTAGTGTCTCCCAACAAAAAAACCCATAGAATCCCTGCATATTTTCCTCGCTGAACTCTTGGGTCTTGCCTGCATCACCAGTAACAATCCTGTCATATCTACCAAATTCTTTAATTGCTTCTTTACTATAACAGTAATTTTCCACAATGTCAATGATTTTTTAATCTTTTGTTTACGGATTGTTTATAAATTTTATTTTTGATTACAGAATCAAAAATCAGTCCCAGTAATGCGGCAATTCCTATAGCTCCTAACAGCATCCCTGCCCGAAGTCCCGGTGTGTGGTAACGCAGTTCGATCTGATGCGTTCCTTCCGGTATCACTGCTCCGGTAAATGCAAGCTGTGTATCCTGTACTTTTGTTACCTTCTCGCCATCCACATACACGCTCCATCCTCCATCATTCAAAATAGAGAAATAGGCAATGGATGTATGATCTGCAGTAAATGTTCCGCAAATACGGTCATTTTCAAACTGCGTAATGCGAAGTCTGTTATCCTGCAGACGCACTGCATATTTATCATACAGATCCGTCGGGATCGCATAGACGATGATATCATCATACGTATACGTTCCTTCCTTTTCTGCCTGCAACGTAATCTTGATCTTTCCCTGAACTTCTTCAAAATATCCAAGATTCAGGGTCAGATCTTCGATATCCGGAAATCCCTGTGCATTTCCGATCGTATCGCTGGCTGCTTTTCGCACCTTTCCTTTTCTGGCATAAACGGTAAACTCTTCGTTTCCACGTTTGCCGTTCTTTTTCAGTCCTTTGAAGCTGATCAGAAGCTGGCAGTCTTTCACTTCCGGTATGCGCAGTACAAAACTTGCTTTTTTCTGGTCGGTAGTGATCGTCTTTGCTTCCGGATCGATCACGGCATGCTTCCGGCTCTTTACTCTGACCGGCACTTCCTGCACATTCAGTTCCAGATCCTGCACATCCAGCTTCTTAAGGCTGCTCTCCTTTGATTCTAATTTTTCTGCCTCTTCATCCGGCAGTACAATGCTTTGCAGCATGGCCTGTTCCCGCTGTGCATAGTTCAGCTTTTCTGCCTCTGACTGTGAGATGTAGCTGTCATAGAGCGTTCCGATGCCGATGCTGTATTTATTTTTCAGGATATCCACACCATCTATGGTCTTCCAGTTCTCAAATCCATATCCTGCACAGGCACTTGCCTGTTTTTTGCTTCCCTTCTGGTTTCCGATAAAATATTTTACCCCGGTCAGCAGATCCGGTACCATACGGTTGTCATTGGAATTCGGACAGGTCCGCTTATAATAAATGGCATTGTCTCCGAGGAATTTTCCAAAGGTAAACCATTTTTTATTGTTTCCGGACTGGAACATATAAATAGATCTTGTATTAAAAAATATAGTCTCATTGATGCGGTTGCGCGGCGCTGCTGTGACATCCACACCCTCCACCTGGTCCACCCGGTAAAAATCGTCATCTTCGATCTTCTGTGCCGCCTTCTGCGGTGACGCTGCAAACTTTTCATAGGCAGCTCCATTTGCCAGGAAACGTTTCATGTCTCCTCTGGAAAACTGCGTAAAGTAGACATTATAGGCAGCGATAGCCGTAACGGCTGTCATCGCAAGAAGAACTGCCTGCCTGGAATATCTGTGCACACGCTTCCGGGAGTCTTCTTCTTTTTCCCTCCGGAACAGCACCGCCAGAAAGCCTGCTTCAAATACGGCATTGACCGCCATCAGAAGGATCTGTGTGCTGCTTACCAGCCCGCGTATCCATCCGGCATAAATTCCGGCAAACCCCAGTGCATACACGGTATAGAGGAGAAAACAGAGCAGCGTCGCTTTTTTCAGTTTCGGATGTTTTTGCAGATTCACTTCCAGTGCATCCATACAGCCCCATACGCAGAAAAAGATCAGAATACAGTACCAGCGTCCGCTCGGATAACTGAAGAAGTTCAGCACACTGCAAAAATAAGGGATCTGTGTCAGGATCGTCAGCAATATAGTCATCCAGGCTGCAAATTTTTTCTGTTTTACCGCCTGCCAGATCAGTATCGGCAGAAGTGCCACGCACAGCGGCAGGAACGAGTAAAAGGAATAATTGTCAAATGCCATATCCCAGTTTGTCATTCTTGACGGGAAGAGCAGATATTGTCCCAGTGTGAACAGCACCGGCGTTTTCATGCCGGAGGCGGAGGTTGACTTGCCAAGCTTCATGATCGTCGGCAGAAGTGCCGGCATCGCGATCAGGATCCCCACCAGGCCACTTCCGAGAAATACACCGAATCTTCCGGAAAATGCCCCTTTCTTTCCCGGCTCGCGGTAATCAGTACGATACCGCAGGGCATAATAGAAAAAGATCAGGATACCGGAGGTATACGGCCACCGGAAACTGGTCAGCGTGATAAATGCCACACACAAAGTAAATGGTACCGGAGATTCCCTGCGAAGGATTTTCTCCGTTGCCAGTGCCAGCAGTGGAAACGTCACTGCCCCGATCAGAAAACTGCCCTGCTTGACACTGGATAAGATCATCCATGGTGCAAACGCATAACACATCGCCCCGATCAGTGCCCTGCCATCCTTTATCTGCACTTTTCGCAGAAACAGAAGGAACGTCATGCCTGCCAGATACAGGTAGGCTACGATCATCCCGCACCAGCCGATATCCATATAGCGTTCCGGCACCATTGCCGTGATCCAGTACAGTGGATTGAACAGTTTACTGCTGTAAAAGGAATAGGCATCTGCCCCCAGTCCGATCGACCAGTTCCAGTTGTTCAGCTTTCCGGAAAACAATGCTTTCAGATAATGTTTAAATCCGACCAGGAAGGTATAGCTCTGTGCCAGGCTGTCCGGAAAATTTTTCGAATAACGCAGCATCGTCCTGCCGGCGGACCAGAATACAAAAAGGACACCTGCCAGTGTCACTGCAAAGAGCAGTGTATAAATACCCGTCTGTCTTTTCAAACTCATCTCTTTTTGTCTGTCTTTTCCGTTCATGTAAGGATCACACTCGCCTTTCTCGGTTCAAAACAGCAGCATGGACGCATGCAGACGATCCGTACACCGCTTGCACGCTGCGGTCCGATCTTCACAAAGGTAGACAGCACCGTTGTCTGTCCGCCCAGTCCCAGAGGACCGACCTGTGTTTCATTGACTGCATCCGTGATCTGCTGCTCCAGTTCACTCATCTGACCGAACCGGCTCCTGGCCATCGCCTGGAGCATCATGGAAGAAGCTTCATAATGAGATCTGCCGATCCCGACTGCCAGATTGCATGGTGTACAGCCCAGATTCCCGACTTCCGCCTTCGCCCAGGAAATGATCTCATCACGTACCGTTTCCATGCTGTGCTTATGGAAAACGCGGTACGTTTTTGCCCGGATCTCCGGACCGCCGCCCTGCATCAGCACGGTAAGTCTTATCTCATCTTCTTTGGTATATTTCAGCATAAGCGGTGCCGGCTCCAGCATCGCAGAATCCCCATACAGCCCTTCCGACTGCTCGATCCTTGCCCGGGCATCTCCCTTTACTGCCATCGGTCTGCCAGGCAGAAGGCGCAGACCTTCCTGTACTCCCTGGTAAATCTCCTGCAGCATTTCACCGGTCAGTATCTGGTGTTCTCCCACTTCCAGGATCAGATGCGGTATGCCGGTATCATCACAAAGCGGTGAATACTGCTCCTTTGCTGCCTTTGCATTTGCCAGGATCTTCTCCATCGTCCACTTTGCCTGTGGATTCTTTTCTTTCTCAATCGCCCTTTGGTAAGCCTCGATCTGATCGCTGCGGAAACAGGAGCCTGCTTTTACGAGCGTATCCCTGACTTTTTCTGTTATCGTACTCATATTTTTTCCATCTTTCTTTCTAATGGTTCTGCAGTGCTTTTTCTTGTACTGCATGCTCAGTCATATATCGAAACACCATGTGCTGCTGCAATGATCGCCGGAAAGTTATGCACCTTCAGCAGATGCAGCGCCTCCATGCCTTCCTCCGCAAAAGCTGCCACTTCCACTTTTTCCACACAGCTCTGAAACAGTGCTGTCACCGGAGGGGTCACGGCATATACGGAATGACACTGGTTGAGCATCTTTACCGTCTCCGGTTTTAATGCTCCTTTTCCCAGATGGATTTTTACACCGGCACCGGAAAGGATCTCCATATTGCCCTCGATCTCCAGCTTATTGCTGGAGGTCGGACCGATCCCTGCCGGACTGACAGCGGTATGGAAGATCACACTTCCCTGAAGATCTATCCCCAGTGCGGACAGAGTCCCTTTCCGGATCCGTTCTGCCAGCTTCGGAAGTACGGCATCTCTGCCTGTAAAAATATACCCATCCAGTTCTACCATATCTCCGGCTTTCAGATCATCGATCACTTCCTGCGCTGCCGGAACCTTAATTTTCTTCATCTGTATTTCCTCCGGCTGCTTCTTTTGTCTGTTTTACTGTAAAATCTCCTTTTGCCACCATGCCCATATATTCTGTCTCATCCTTGATGACACCATACGCTTTTGCCTTGTAGTAAATCTTTCTTGCCCAGCTTCTGTGCGGTTTGATCTCGTTCATCTTATTGCCTTTCGGACTTTTCAGGACACCACCGGAAGCCATCAGGATCTGCATGGCATCTTTATATTCTTCTTCCGTCACCGCCTGCATGGCATTAACGTATTTTACATGTGTCGGATGGATGACCGTCTTGCCGACAAAACCATTTGCACGGTCGATGATAACCTCACGCAGCAGTCCGTCGATGGCTTCGTTGACCAGGCGTTTTCTTCTCAGCAGCGAACTTTGCAGGCTGAAATCCAGATTTGGTTTGAATTTCATATCTTTATTTGCCAGGAAATATTCCCATACCGGTCCGGAAACCACATACTCATTATCCCTTCCGAATACATTGAGGATATCACAAAGACATTCACTGACTGTCATAATATCATAAATACTGTAGTCCACACCTCTTCGGACTCCAAATGCTGATGAAAAATCGGTGCCGCCCACACGCACATTCAGTACCAGTTCTTTGTTTGCATCCAGGAACTGTTTGATCTGCAAAAGGCTCGCAAGGCGCGTCTCCTTAAATGCCACTTCCCTGCCCTCGATGATCGGCATCGCATACAGATTCAGTCCGTATCTGTCATTCAGTTCGCGCAGATGGGAAAAATAGCCCTCTGCGTTATCAATACAGAACTTCGGAAATACAAATCCGGTCAGTACCGAAAGCAGCTCCTGATCCAGTTTGGACGTGATGGAATGAAACTGTTCTACCGAACGCACACGGAAAAACATCAGCGGAAGTTCATTCTCACTTACCTGCCCTGTGCGTTTTGCATTTGCCAGAACCTCCAGATATTTTGCCGCATTTTCTTCTACCTGCGGAAGTACTTTTTCATCCACTGCATCTTCAAAGCAGACAACCATCGAACAGAGCCCTTCCACCTTTTTCTGCAGCACGATCTGTGAAAAATCACGCAGTGCCGGCATATATAAGGTTGCTCCCAGGCAGTAGGCGAGCTGCTCTCTGTCCGTATGGCGGTCAAATTCGATCGGTTCTTCTATAAATTTAAAATCCAGATTGTATTGATTCTGTCTCATGACTGTAAATCCTTCTCCCGTAAATATAATGTCCGGTCGCTGACATCGACTCCGTTTTCGTCAAATACGGTCAGTCCGTCAACCACCATTTTTGCCAGATGCGGCAGTTCGCTGCGCTTTTCTGTGCGGATCAGTGCTGCTGCCACTCTTGCACTGCTTGCCTTGTCATCCGACATCTGTGCACCTTTTGTCTTGTGAAGGAACAGCGTATCCAGAATTCCCTGCTCCTTTAACGCTTCTGCACCTTCGATATGGTCAAACACACATGGTCTGGCATGGATCTGCTGTGTCATATTATATACCTCCGGTCTGTGATAAGTCATATCTACCGGATTGCCAAGCCAGGAATCGATCGCTGCACTGATAATATCAAAACCGGTATTTTCCTCGATCGTGCGGAAGCAGATACCGCCGCTGATGCGCGGTGCAAACTCAATGACTTTGATCTTTTTATCTTTTACCATACACTGATAGAACATCGCTGTGTGATCCAGTCCAAACACTTCTGCGATCTGCGTGCCAAGCTTTTCCATATCAGAAAGTAATTCGTCTGATACTGCTGCCGGGGCAATGCTGGCATAACATTTGATACACGTTCCATCTTTCCCCAGTTCACTGAAACGCTGGGATGTCAGAAGAACATGTGCTTTGTGATCTTCGATAAAGGTATAGACGCTTACTTCCGTTCCCTCTACAAACTCTTCGATGACCGCACTGCGTGTGGCACTCCATTTCAGGGCATTTTCCACCGCACTGCGCACTTCTTCCTGATTTTCCACTTTCTTGATACCGGCTGAACCGCAGCTGTCTGCCGGTTTTACCATAATCGGAAACTGCAGCCCAATCTCGTGTACCTCTGATACATCATGTACGGAAAAATAGCGCGAGGTCGGAATCCCGTTTTTCCACATGATCTGTTTCATTTTTTCTTTGTTTGTCACTTCGATCGCTTTCTTTGAACTGTAAGGATGCGGCAGGTTCAGTTCTTCTGCCACTTCACAGGCGATCTTGATCTGCTGGTCCAGACAGGTACACAGTACCAGGGCTGCATGGTATTTTTTCGCCGCACGCAAGACAGCTTCCTTATCCATGGCACTTTCCCGCAAATGCAGGTCTGCGGCCGCTGCCGCCGGAGGGTTTTCAAAATAATCGATCAGGATCGTATAGTAACCTCTTTTTTTCAGTTTTTCCAAAAGATTTTTGTGCGGTACAATACCGCCAAGCACGATTGCCACCGGCTTTTCGTTCATAAGTCTCCTCCCAATTTATGCAATAGATCCCTTCGGTGAGTATACAGCCTCCGGGTAATAGGTATCGATCACTCTTTTTACCAGCAGGACCTGTTTGGCTCTGGCTCTGGCATCCGCCTCTGTCGTATCCCAGCTGTGTGTCTTTGCCACGGAGCCTCCTGTCTTCAGGTAAAGCGGTGCTGACGTACGGATCATCTCCGGTACTTCATAATGCCGGATAAATCCTCCGGAAGATGCCGGATTCTCCGTATGAATGTCGATCGGGATATCGATCGCCCGACGCATGGCTGCCAGCATCTGAAGCTGGATGTCGCGTACCGGATTGATCGAATCTGCCCCGATCTGCTCGATCAGTTTTGCAGAACATGGATTGCCGTGTCCGGCATGTGCAGACAGTTTAAACTTGCAGTCCGCCGGAATCTCACCGGCCCTGCGTGCCTCATTCAGTACCCACAGGCAACCTTCATCGTACATGATAAAATGGCGGCAGCCAAGTGCAGATGCACGCTTCACTTCTTCTATCGCACGTACGATCTGTTCCTGTCCGCGCAGGCGGTATCCCATCCGCTGTCCCTCCGGTGTATGCACCGATGCACTCGTATCCGTCGTCGCGCGCGGACCGATCGACAGTACAAGCTGTACCTGATACTTTGCTGCCAGATCTACCATCTCTGTGATCTCTTTATCTGTCAGTGTGTAAATTCCTTTTGTCTGTGTCACACGATGTATATAAAAGTTATTTTTATCCAGTTCTTCCAGAAGTGCCCGCATCGCCTTTGGTCCCTGGATCCCCGGCACCTCAAACCGGTACTGTGCTCCGTCCGGAAAGCGTTTTTCTGAATCCGGCAGGCTGTACAGATCTCCTTCCGGCAGTCCCAGACCTTTCAGGAATGCTCTTGTCTTTGTCATACTGTTTTCCATAATCTGTCCTCCAGTTCGTTTGTTCTGCCCTGTTCATACAGAACCATATTGTGCATCGCAGTTCGCATCATCCTCTGAAAGCTCTCCTGCGTCACGCCACCTATATGAGGCGATAATACCACATTTTTCATCTGAAAGAAAGCATTATCCGCATCGGGCGGTTCTTTTTCAAATACATCCAGCCCTGCCCCTGAAAGTTTTCCGCTTTTCAGTGCCTCCAAAAGTGCTTTCTCCTCGATCAGTGCTCCTCTCGCCGTATTGATGACCACGCTTCCTGTTTTCATTTTTGCGATCTGTTCTGCTCCGAGCATGCCTCTTGTCTGGTCATTCAGCGCACAGAGAAAAATCACGATATCGGAATTTTTCAGAAGTTCCTCATAAGAAACCCTCGTTAATCCATAGCATTTTTCCAGTTCTGGTTTCTGATGTGGGGCATCGTACAGGAAACGCACGCCAAATCCCGACAGCATCTGCACCGTTTTTTCACCGATATGCCCCATCCCCACAAAACCAACCGTTTTTCCAAAGAGTTCATGGTTTCTGATCCCATTTTCCTGCTTTTTCCAGATGCCTTCGTGCATCTGTGCATCGATCTCAGTCATCCGCCGCAGGACGGAAAGCAGCAGCAGAACGGTATGCTCTGCCACGCTGACTGCGTTCACCCCGGCATTGACGTATACCGGTATCTTGCGTGCTGTCAGTGCCTGTGCATCCATGCAGTCCATCCCGACACCGGTGCGCTGGATCATCTTCAGATGCGGTGTATAAGAAAGTATTTCTTCATTTATTTTTGCCCGTCCGCCTGCCAGAATATACTCTGCATCCACTTTTTCAAGCAGACGCAGCAGACTTTCCCTTTTGGCATCTTCCGGCATATGGAGGGTAAATCCATCCGGAACAACGCTTTGCACCAGACGGTATGGTTCTTCTTTATAATAATTGGTCATCACTATAGCCGGCATATTCTGTCACCTTTCCAAAAGGCCTTTCAGCTCTTCGTATCTGCCGATGTTCTGCGGCATCTGACAGATCAGGAAATCACAGCGGCTGTTTCCTTCCACTGCGCAGCATCCATCCTGCGTCACCGCCACATCCCATCCGATCGTGCGCACCTGCGGTACTCTTGCCGCCATCTCTTTTACCATCTCAAGCACCTTGTCCCAGTTCGGGATCTGAAATCCCACGATCTGTGTACCCGTCACCGGATGGAAGATAAAGCGCTCATTTTCCATATTGATCGCCGTCGTAAAGACAACACCTGTCTTTAAGTCTGCTTCTGCCCCCATGCCGCCGCCGGCATGGAAATTATCGACACAGCCCTTCGAGCCAATCCGAAGTACCGCTGCAAAAACATGCGGTTTTCCGCCCGACCATACGGTATTGACACGTATGGTGTTGACGGTACCGGCATGCAGACTGCTCATAGCCGGATGCTGGATGATCGGCTCCTCCAGGATACAGCCTTTCATGCTGGCGCGGAGCTGCTTTAAGCTGCGTTTTTCTTTTGCCATATTGCATTTCCAGATCTGATTGCCTCCGCTTGTATTGACTGCTTTGACAAAAAACTCATTGTGTCTGTTTAGAAATGCTTCAAATTCTTCTTTTGTACTGCCCTCCACATCCAGCCAGTCCCGGTGCAGATATTCGCTGAACATCGCATCAAAGCTTGCTTTGTTGTCAATGCGCGCTGCCAGTTCTTTGTCATTGTATTTTTTTGCCAGTGCATCTTTGCGGAACTGGGTAATATATCTTTTCCGCTGTGCAAATGTCTTTTCATAAAAGGTTCCGCAGAAATAATCACGGCAGCCGCATTTAAAGGCTGCGGCACAGAACAGGTAGTCCGGTACGTTTAAAATCCGGCGTACACCGCTGCACTGTTTATGGTTCTGCTTTATAAAATAAGAAATACTGTCTTTGATATCCATCTTGTACTACCTCCCTGTTTCTGCTGCTTTTGGCAGTTTACGCATGCCAAATACGACGAGTTCGATCAGCCTGAAACTGTTTGCAAGTAACGTAGCTACTGCAAATCCCCAGATACCGCCCTGCATGGTGCATAAGACTGCCAGCGGCAGATATACGACTGCATACAGAACCTGAAGCATCATATGGTACTTGGATCCAAGCGATGCCAGGATTGACGGCAGGATCAGTGACGCTGCAAAATTAATCACCTGTCCGGCATTGACTACCAGGTTTAGTCCTTTGAGTTCCCCGTACAGATTCGGATAAAACAATTTCACATAGAGCGGTGTTCCCACCAGACAGAACAGATAAAAAGCAGCTCCAACTGCCGTATAAAGAACTGTCGTTTTCAGGAAATCTTCTCTTGTCATTTTCTTTTTGTCCGCAGACATATAGCTGAGGGCAATATTGTTGATCGGTCCCACAAAAAGCTGCAGGGTTTTGCCGATCATGGAAACTACATAAAAAAGTGCCACTGCTTTTGCATCCAGCATATTTTTGAGGATCATCCGGTCTGCATTTGTGATGCCCTCAAATACCAGATAGGACATCAGAAGAAACAAAATCTGTTTTGCAACCAGCCTGGTATTTTTTGTCGGCGGCTCTTTTTTAAAGATCGTGCCAAACACAAACATATAAAGCGTTGCGATCACTTCACCTGTCAGGAAAATGAACACCCACTGTCCTGTCAGCGCATATATCACAGTTCCCAGTCCATAGCCCGCCGTCAGGATCACAAAATACAGGAAATATTTCTTATAATTTAGCTTCAGACGGTATTCCACATTAGCATAATAACGCAGGACGGTAAAAAGCACGATCATCCCAAATGCCACGATCTGCGGAATACTTTTTACATAGAAAGAAAAAATAACCGCTCCTGCCACCGCCCCTGCCGGTGCAAGAACAGAAAGAAGCCTGTTATAATCTCCATTGGAAGTCTCACACTGGTTGCGCAGTACCAGACGATTGCTGCAAAACGACATTCCCATCGCCTGTCCGATGATGTATACAATGCTCATATAAAACACAACATTGCCAAGATACTCTTCACCCATGCTGCGGTTGATATAAGGATAGATCAGAAGCTGCAGCACACCATTCATCAGCACCGATGCTCCCATGGTATAGACCAGATCTGAAATAAATTTCTTTTTCTGTTTTATCATATCTAAAATCTTCATTTATCCTCTTTCTCCGTCTTTGTCATCTGCACCGCTTCTTTTAATGCACCCTTTTTCACTTCCAGTGTTTCATAGACCAACTGGTCTTTCCGTTCCAGCGCATCTGCCGCCGCTGCCGGCACATTCAGTGCTTTCTGTACACTGTACTGCGGTTTGTTGCTGAGGATCATATACATTCTGCCGATATACTCCCCCAGAAGTCCGAGCATCATCATGATCATACCGCCAATAAAGAGCATGATCGCAATCGTCGAGGTATAACCTGCCGGCACGCGCGGATGCAGAAGTTTTCTTATGATAATGTAGATGCCGAACAGAAATCCCAGTCCGGCACAGCTCACTCCGGCAAACGATGCCATGCGCAGCGGCGCAATCGAAAAATTGGTAAAAGAATTCATCCACAGGCTGACCAGTTTGCGAAGCGTATAACCGGAACTTCCTTCCAGCCTCTTTTTGTGTTCAATCCCCACATTGGCAAATTTGTCTGTCACACAGAGCAGATAAGCTCCTGCTGACGGAAACGGACTGTGGTAATTTTTCACACATTCCAGTGCAAAACGGCTCCATGCCACAAAAGATGAGCGGTGGATGCCTTTTGGCTTGTTTCCTGTCCATTCTGCGATCTTATTATGTAGATCACTGGTCAGCTTCTTAAAGAACGTTGTTTTCTTTTTCGGAAAGTGTGCATAGACCACATCGTATCCTTCTTCTACTTTTGCCACCAGTTTAAAAATCCCATCTGCCGGATGCTGTCCGTCATCATCCATATAGACCAGTGCATCCCCCGTCGCATACCGCAGGGCAGCAATCTTGGCAGATGCCTGTCCATGGTTTCTGGAAAGATTCATGCCAATGATGTTCTCATCTTCCCGGCAGAGCTGTGTGATAACTTCAAATGTATTGTCCGGCGATCCATCGTTTACCAGAATAATCTGATAGGCATACCCCGGATGTTTTTTAAATTCTTCTTTGATCGCTTCCACCACCCGCGGCAGTGTTTTTGCCGAACGATAGCAGGGAATACAGACCGAAATGACCATCTTATGCCTCCTAATCTCTGCGGCATCTGCCGCATCCGTTTTCTTTTTATGATAATGATGTGGGTGTCAAAAGTCCCCAACTATGATGCCTACGGATTGTTCCGTGCGTTGCACTCCCACAATCCTCCCTGGCATCATGATAATATCATACTTTTTGTTTCCGAAACAGCCTGCAGCAGGCAGTCTTTGTTTTCTCATACAAAAAAGAAAGCAGCACTGCAAGTGCAGCCGAAAGCAGTACCAGCAGCAGATACATGCTCTCTGCCTGCCCGATCCCATAGATAATATCATGCAGATAATAAGACTTCAAAAAGGTGTGTGTCAGAAACATGTACATCGAATATTTCCCAAAAAAGCACAGGATTTTCTGTATTTTGCCATCCATGCGAAAACAGCACACCAGACCTGCAACGGCTGCCGCACTTCCCGGATAAATCAGGAGCCATGCAGCATTTCCTTTTCGTAGTTTCAGTAAAAAAAGCAAAAGCAGAAACATAAGACAGATAAACGCTCCCATGCTTTGTTTTATGTAAGATTTGGTTTCGTCTCTTTTGCAGAATTCTGTCCATGTTCCAAAAACCGCTCTTTTTTCCATCCACACTCCAAGCGAAGCCGTCAAAATACAGAGACATGCCTGATTATTCCGCACATCCCCTCCTGTAAGGAAAAGAATGCCCGCCAGAATCAAAACTGCAAACAGATCCAGCTTCTGTACTGCCATCCACAGAAACGGCAGAATAAACAGTAGCAAAACGGCCACCGACATATACCACCAGGTCGGATTCATCGTCGGTGTCCCGGTAAAATACGTCAGTCCCAGCATATCTGCCAGCATATAGCAGACACTTCTTATACCTTTCCCATATACCTGTGTATAACTGCGCATCCCGCCAATCTGGCAGAATGCAAATGCCAGTACATAAACAAACAGGAATGGTGCCATCAGCAGACGATAACGCCGCAGCGTCAGTCTTACCCATGACTCCCTTCCCTGTCCGCAGGTCCGGTATTTGATCGCCATTCCATATGCTGTTACGAATACAAAAACGGGTACACAGATCTTGCAGAAACGCGCGGCTGCGATCACCTGCTTCTGCGACAGGAACAAAAAGGATACCGGAAGTCCATGCGACGAATCTGCACTGTAAAACAGATGATGCAAAAGCATCAGAAGGATTCCAATTCCTTTCATAGTCTGACTGTCTTTTCTGGTAAATGTATGTTTCATCAGACTCTCCTCTTTTCCATCGTGAAGAACCAGAGCGTTACGATTCCAGAATCTCTCTTGCCACATAAACGCCGCTTGCAGATGCATGGGACAGAGAATGTGTCACACCACTGCCGTCTCCGATGATGTAGAGACCTTTGTGGATGCTCTCAAGATGTTCATCAAGCTGTACTTCCATATTATAAAATTTCACTTCCACGCCATAGAGCAGCGTGTCATCGTTTGCCGTTCCCGGTGCGATCTTGTCAAGTGCATAGATCATCTCGATGATGCCGTCCAGGATACGCTTTGGCAGTACCAGGCTCAAGTCTCCAGGTGTCGCGGAAAGCGTCGGCCTGACGATGCCTTCCTCCACCCGTTTGACGGTACTTCTTCTTCCTCGTACCAGATCCCCGAAGCGCTGGACCATAACACCGCCGCCAAGCATATTGGAAAGTCTGGCGATACTCTCACCGTATCCGTTGCTGTCCTTAAATGGCTCGGAAAAATGTTTGGAGACCAGCAGGGCAAAGTTCGTGTTTTCCGTCTGCTTGCCCGGATCTTCATAGCTGTGGCCATTTACAGTCACGATGCCGTTTGTATTTTCGCTTACAACGATGCCGTACGGATTCATGCAGAACGTGCGCACATTGTCCTCGAACTGCTTCGTGCGATAGACGATCTTACTCTCATAAAGTTCATCCGTCAGATGAGAAAAGATCACAGCCGGAAGCTCTACGCGGACGCCTAAGTCCACACGGTTGGAACTGGTCGGAATGCCCATCTCCGCACAGACCTTTTCCATCCACTTGCTTCCGCTTCGTCCAACGGAAACCACACATTTTTCACATGCATAATTTTCCTCTTCACAGACGATCTGATAACCTTCTTCCTTCTTTTCAATGTGCTGCACCGGCGTATCAAAATAAAAATCCGCCTTGTCCTTAAGCCATGCATACAGATTCTGCAGCACGATATAGTTGACATCCGTTCCCAGGTGTCTTACCGATGCATTTAAAAGCTGCAGACGGTTCTGCAGACAGAGTTTCTTGAATTTCGTTCCGGCTGTGGAATAAAGCTTCGTACCCTCCCCGCCGTACTGCATATTGATCTCATCGACATACCGCATCAGCTCCAGCGCTTTCTCTTTGCCGATGTACTCATAAAGCGTACCGCCAAAATCATTGGTAATATTGTATTTGCCATCGGAAAATGCTCCTGCACCTCCAAATCCACTCATGATCGAACAGCTTTTGCAGTGGATGCAGCTCTTGATCTTTTTGCCGTCAATCGGACATTTCCTCTTTTCCAGTGTGTGTCCTTCTTCAAAAACGGCGATCTTCAGATTTTCATTACTCTTCAGAAGCTCGTATGCGGAAAAAATACCTCCCGGACCTGCTCCGATAATGATCACGTCATATTTTTTCATCCTGTTTCCTCCAGATTGTATTGTATTTTTTAATAATATGGTGTTGAGGTCAAAGCCCATCAACTTATGCTACCTGCGGATTGTTCTATGTTTTCCATTCTCACAATCCTTTCTACGCTCCGCTTCGGTCGGTGCTAAACATGTGCCACTGGCACATAGCACCCCAGTATTCGCATATCGTTGGAGCAGCATCCCACTTTTATGCTCATATTGGTTCCCTGGTATCATACATAATTTTCCACGATCTTCATGATCTTCTTCATTGTCTTCAGGGTATCTTTGATTTTTTCATGTTCCATACTGTGCCCGACATCCGGGAAACAATACCACATAATCTCATGCTTTTTACAGAATTTTTTTAATTTTTTCCGTTCCAGATAGCGATCCAGCTCTCCACTTATCACAATGCATCTTCCCTTTTGCATATACGGGAAGGTCTGTGCAAGCGGTGTCATGAAAATATGACGGATCGTTCCCGGTTTCACACGTTTTTCCTTCTCCAGTGCATCTGCAAGCCATCCCGCCGATACCGTTCCCAGGCTCTTTGACACAAAAAGAATCTCATCATATCCTGTGAGATCTCTTTCCCTGATCCGTCCACGCACATAAGACAGCGTCTGTCTGATATTCTCTTCGATGGTGATCATGTCTTTTTTGTCCCTGTACTCCGAATAGTGCATCAGCAGCGTATCATATCCCTTTTCCCTGCAGATCGACTCTGCATAATAAAGCAGCGGGCAGTCTACACCATAGCGTCTCCCCGGAAAAAATACGGCCAGTTTCTTTTTCATTTTTCAATGCTCCCTGTCACGTTCTCAAATTATGCACTCTATTCTATCATAGAATCTGCCATTTTTCAAACCGGATTCTTGCCGAAAAAAGAAAAAATCCGCGGCAGTTGTTTTCTGCCGCAGATCTTCCGTATCTCAGTCACTATTTGATCATATTTTTAACAGTTTTGCATCCCCAGTGACTCCGGAAGTTCCGTTATCTCCTGTGCTTCCTGTTCTGAAAATCCTTTTTCAAGAAGTTTCTTGTATACACGGATTTTCTCTTCGCGAATACCTGTATTTTTGCCAATTTCCAACCCTTTTTCCAGCCCTTTTTCCATTCCCATTTTTTCGAGTCTTTCTGCTACATCACACATACTTTTAACTCCTCTCTTTTCCTGAAATATTTTCTGATATCGTTCATCTCCGGTCATGACCGGTAAGATTTCTTTTCTGTCATCCAGTAACTGGCTACGATATGCAGCACCGTCATATCCTATAACACGAAATGGCATATATTTTTTCACATTGCTTTGGTTTTCGATTCCGCAGATCGCCAATTCGACTTCTTTTTCTTTCCAGTATTTTATCACATCTCTTTCCAGTTCATGCACTTTTCCGTCCTCTGCTTTATATTGAGAATGAACCTGTGCATTTTTTAGAGATTCCGGCAAAATCCGCTGTTCTCCCTTAAAAATCAGTCCGTTTATAATATCTGCAAATACATCATTATAATCTTCCAGCAGTTTCTCTGTAATATCTTTTTCTCCCATAGGCTGCTCCTTTTCTTTTTGTATTGATTCAATTGAAATGTACGCAAAACCTGACACGCAATTCTGATCAGCTTTGCTGATATTTTCCTGATACAAAACAGCCTGAGATATCAAAATCGTGAAACTCATTTTGTAACGAACCATTTGCAAATATTGTTTTGTCAAAAAGTTCTCCTAAGATATCATTTTTGTATTTTTCAAGCCACTCTGTGCAGGTATGAAGTTTTGTTGGATTTTCCTGCCGAACGGCAATGAAAGTTAGATAGAATTTATTTTAAAATCATTTTGTGATTATTATACATGTATAAGCGTTCTGTGTCAATCTTTTTGTAATATAAATCAGTCAGAAAAAGGGGAGATCCAAATCTGCCTTCGCATATCCGCCTCCCTCTGATAGCAGGCATCAAATTCTTCATGCCTGCACCTCTTTTATTACATTCATAAATGCCTGCATCTGCGGTGAGATCCATTTATCTCTGTGATATAAGAGCTGTTTCCATATCTCAAGCTGAAAATCTTTCACATCCAAGCGCACCAGTCTTTTTTCCCGTACTGCCTTTTCTGTTACATAATCTGGCAGAAGCGAGACTACCGATGTGTTTTTTTCCAGCATCCTGCAGATCAGTTCTGTATTACCCACTTCAAAAACCGGCTGGATCTCCAGCGACCTGCTCGCCAGATATTCACTTAAAAGCTTGCGGTAACTCATTTCTTTTTCCGTGAGGATAAACGGCTGGCAGATCAGATCTTCCAATAGGATCTGATTCTTTCTGCTTAATCTGTTCTGATATCCTGTCACAAAATGCACTGCCTCCCGGCTCTCCGTGACGATCACATAATCACTGTGATAAATGTGACGGTCCAGTGTGTATACAAAATCCACCTGATTCTGATTTAAAAGCCGGAACATCTCATCTGTGCCGGCGATCACGATCTTCATCGTAACCTCCGGGTACTTCTGCTGCAAAAGAATAAACAGTTTCTCCGCAATCTCCTCGCATAAAGAATCGGACATGGCGATCCGCAGATGTCCACGCACCTCCTGCTTTGGCTGCACCATCTCCTGCATCTCACCGGCAAGCTGCTTCATGCGATGGGCATAACGCAGGATCTCCTTACCCCGGTCCGTCAGTGCCACCGTGCGGTTGATCCTCTCAAAAAGAACGGTGCCAAGCTCCTCCTCCAGCTGCCGAATCTGGAATGAAACTGTAGACTGTGAATAACCTAAAAGCTCGGCGGCTTTTGTGAAACTGCCAAGTTCGGCGGTGTAAATAAATGTGTTGATGTTTTTCATGTCCATGATCTGGTCTCCTTGTATCAAAAAACGGAATACACTGCACAGAAAAAAATATTTTTCTCCACTATCATTGTTAATCGGTTTTTTCGATGGTTTAAATTATTATCATTCATTTTACAAATCTATGTAAGTAAAGTATACTATAGTTTACCACAGGATGCTACCATTATCAGTCATTTTTACAACAGTTTAAAAAGGTCAGCGATAAGCGGACGGGCGATCGCATTGTGCGGCTGATACTAATCTGCTGATGCAGCCTGCAAAAGTGTCGTCATTTCATGTCCGGTACAGGCATCCGAAATTTTACAGGGGGATTTTTATTATGAATATCATTACCGCAGTCTACAATTTTTTATGGGGTGACCTGATCACGCTGCCGCTTCCGGGCGGCAGTTCGGTCGGTCTCTCGCTTCTTGTGCTTCTTCTGGTTCCGGCCGGGATCTATTTTACGATCCGCACCCGGTTTGTCCTGATCCGCAGGTTTCCTCATATGCTGAAGATCGCCATGGAGAAAAACGAACATTCTCAGGCTGGCAGTATTTCCGGTCTGCAGGCTCTGATCGTTGCCACCGCCACCCGTGTCGGCATGGGCAATCTGGTCGGCGTTGTCGCTGCCATTTCCGCCGGCGGTGCCGGTGCGGTATTCTGGATGTGGCTGCTTGCCCTGCTTGGTTCTTCCACTGCTTTTGCAGAAGGCACGCTGGCTCAGATCTACCGCCAGAAGGATCCGCTCTACGGTGGCTACCGCGGCGGTCCTGCTTATTATATCCATGATTTTATGACAAAGCGGATCTCGAAAAAGCAGTCCGGGCAGGCAAAAGAAAAACGCCGCAGCCTGATCGCCATTCTGTTTGCGATCTCCGGTCTGATCTGCTGGTGCGGCATCAGCCAGGTTATCAGCAACTCCGTAAGTTCTGCCATGAAGAATGCCTTTCATATCCCGCCGCTGTACACCACCATTTTTCTTGTTGTTGTGGCTGCGGTCGTCGTACTTCGCAAAAATGCTACCGTACACGTACTGGATGTCATTGTTCCTGTTATGGCAGGATGCTACCTTCTGATCACACTGTTTGTGATCATCAAAAATATAGGGGCTGTTCCTTCTGTATTCCGGCAGATTTTTGAGGAGGCTTTCGGTATCCGTCAGGTGGCTGCCGGCGGATTCGGTGCGGTTTTGATGAACGGGATCAAACGTGGTCTGTTCTCAAATGAAGCCGGTAGCGGATCTGCTCCATGTGCCGCCGCTGCCGCCGATATCAGCCATCCGGCAAAGGCAGGCCTTATGCAGGCATTCGGTGTCTTTATCGATACTATCCTGATCTGTACCTGTTCCGCGATGCTGATGCTGCTGGCTCCGGCTGATAAGATCACCGGACTTCAGGGGATGGATCTGCTTCAGAGTGCCATGCAGTACCATCTGGGCGAATTCGGCGTCATCTTTATCGCCGTGATCCTGTTTCTGTTCAGTTTTTCCACGTTTATCGGCATTCTGTTCTATGCACGTTCCAACGTTGCCTACCTGTTCGGAGACAACTGGCTGTCACAGACCGCCTATAAAATCCTGGCACTTGTCATGCTATTTATCGGCGGGCTTGCCGCTTACACCTTTGTCTGGGATCTCGGGGATGTCGGCATCGGGCTGATGACCATCTTCAATATGATGGCACTGATCCCGCTGTCCGGACAGGCGATCGATTCCTTAAAAGATTACGAACGCAAAGAAAAATAATGCCGCATCATCTTTAAATGGAGATTTGACTATGAAAGACGAAAAATATCTGGAACTGCTTGCGGAAAAATATCCGACGGAGCAGGCTGTATGCCGTGAGATTATCAACCTGAAAGCGATTCTCGGTCTTCCGAAAGGCACAGAGCATTTTATGAGCGACCTGCACGGAGAATATGAAGCTTTCTGCCATATTTTAAATAACTGTTCCGGTGTGATCCGTGAGAAAGTGGATCTGCTTTTCGAGGAAACACTCTCGGATATCGACCGGGAAGAAATCTGCACGCTGATCTATTATCCGGTTGAAAAACTGGAAATGATGAAAAAAGAGAGCCGTAACAACGAAGAATGGTACCGTGTGATCCTCGGCGAGCTGATTGAGATTGCCCGCCTTCTCTCCTCCAAATATACGCGTTCCAAAGTGCGTAAAGCGATGCCGGATGAGTACGCTTATATTCTGGATGAGCTGATCCATGTTCAGAAGGATGAGGACGACAATCAGGTTGCCTATCATCAGAATATCATCGATACTTTGCTGGAACTTGACAGTGCCGATGCATTTATCGAAGTGCTTGCCGCCCTGATCAAACGCCTCGCCGTCGATCATCTGCACATTGTCGGAGATATTTTTGACCGCGGACCATGTGCCGACCGGATCATGGATCTTCTGATGAATTATCACTCTCTGGACATTGAATGGGGAAATCATGACATTCTCTGGATGGGTGCTGCTGCCGGAAGTGAGGCATGTATCGCTACCGTCATAAGAAATAATTTAAAATATCATAACATCCGCATTCTGGAAAACAGCTACGGTATCAGCCTGCGTGATCTGACGCTGTTTGCTGAAAAGCTTTATCCGGATACAGAGCCGATGGAAGCGGCATTAAAGACCATTTCTGTCCTTTTATTTAAACTGGAAGGACAGGTGATTCTTCGAAACCCAGATTATCAGATGAGCGACAAACTGCTGCTCCATCAAGTCAACGTCCAAAATCACACCGTCTGCATCGCTGGCACAGACTATGAGATCTGCGAAGAAACTTTTCCGACCGTTTCTTTTGATCCTTCCAGTCCGGAAGTTTCTTACGAACTGACCGTGGAAGAAAAGCAAGTAATGGAAGGGCTTCGCATGGCATTTGTCGGCAGTGTCCGTCTGCGTCAGCATATGGATTTTCTCTATCAGAAAGGCAGCATGTACCGCATTTTTAATGGAAACCTTCTCTTCCACGGCTGTGTACCGCTCGATGAGAGCGGCAATCTTGAAGGAGTTGTATTCCATCAAAAACGTTACCGCGGACGTGATTATCTGGATTATGCCGAGCGGATCGCAAGGCGTGCCTGGTCCAAAGATGCCACACAAAAAGAACTGGATTTTATGTGGTATCTCTGGTGCGGCAGAAAATCACCGTTGTCCGGCAGAAATATCAAAACGTTTGAGCGTACTTATGTAAAAGATGAAAGTACCTGGCATGAGGCATCCAACCCTTATTATCAGTACTACGAGCAGGAAAAAATCTGCAATATGATCCTTCATGAATTTAATCTTTATTCTGATAGGTCACATATCATCAATGGACACACCCCGGTACGCACCTCCAGAGGGGAACACCCGGTACGCGCAAACGGCCGTCTGATGGTGATCGACGGCGGATTCTGCAAAAGTTACCACAAAACAACCGGTATCGCCGGATACACGCTGATCTTCAATTCGCACGGCATCCGCATCAAATCCCACCAGCCATTCCAGAGCGTCTACGCCGCACTGACCGAAAATAAAGACATCGAATCCAGATCTGAACTGGTCGAAACGGAGCGGCAGCGGCTGATGGTACGCAATACCGATACCGGCAAAAAGATTCTGGAAGATATCAAAGGATTGAAAATGCTGCTTCAGGCTTACCGTGAAGGCACAATAGAATAAATTTTTCGGGTGTTTTGACACCCGAATTTTTTTATGTTACACTCTACGTGATGCCCGCAAGCCACAGCAAGAATGTCAAAGGCATTCTTGAATCCGTCTGGTTGCTTCCGGCATCATAACATCATACAATACGCTGTTTGGAATATTTTCCCGTATTTCGGAATTCTGGACAGACACACTCAGATAAAGGAGATTTAGCACATGGGAGGACTATTTGGAGTTGCTTCAAAAACAGATTGTATCATGGACTTGTTCTACGGAGTAGATTATCATTCTCACTTAGGGACACGCCGCGGCGGTATGGCTACACATGGATCGGACGGTTTCTGCCGCTCTATCCACAACATCGAAAATTCTCCATTCCGTACAAAATTTGAACGCGATGTAGAAGAACTGACCGGAAATCTCGGTATTGGCTGTATTTCTGATTACGAACCGCAGCCGCTTCTGATCCAGTCGCATCTTGGAAGTTTTGCAATCACAACGGTCGGAAAGATCAATAATGCGGACGAACTGCTGAATAAGATTTACGAAGACGGTCATTCACATTTCCAGGAGATGAGCGGCGGTCAGATCAACGCCACGGAACTTGTTGCCGCACTGATCTGCAAACAGGACAGCTTCGAAAACGGTATCCGTTATGCCCAGGAAGCCATCGATGGTTCTCTGACGCTGCTGATCATGACAAAAGACGGTATTTATGCGGCCAGAGATATCCACGGAAGAACTCCACTTGTCATTGGACACCGTGAAGGTGCCTATTGTGCAGCATTCGAATGCTTTTCTTATATCAATCTTGGCTACAGCGATGTAAAAGAATTAGGCCCTGGCGAGATCGTATATTTTACACCTGAGAGTCTTGAAACACTTGTTCCGCCCCGCAAGAAAATGAAGATCTGTTCTTTCCTGTGGGTTTATTATGGTTATCCGACCTCCAGTTACGAAGGCGTAAACGTAGAAGAAATGCGTTATAACTGCGGTGCACTTCTGGCAAAACGCGATAAAGGAAGTGTCGATCCTGATATTGTAGCCGGTGTCCCGGACTCCGGTATCGCACATGCCATCGGATATGCCAATGAATCCGGTGTTCCATTTGCCCGTCCTTTCATTAAATATACACCGACCTGGCCACGTTCCTTTATGCCGACAGACCAGCGCCAGCGAGAACTGATCGCCCGCATGAAACTGATCCCGGTACACGCCCTGATCAAGAACAAAAAGCTGCTTCTGATCGATGATTCCATCGTCCGCGGTACACAGCTTCGTGAGACAACCGAATTCCTGTACCAGAGCGGTGCCAGAGAAGTCCACGTCAGACCGGCGTGTCCTCCGCTGCTCTACGGATGTAAATTCCTGAACTTCTCCCGCTCCAAATCCGAACTGGATCTGATCACCAGAAGAGTGATCCTGGAACGCGAAGGAAAAGATGCGGAGAAATATCTGGAAGAATATGCAGACCCTAACAGCGAACGTTATCAGGCAATGCTCGATGAAATCTGCCGCATCCAGAATTTCACCAGTCTTCGTTATCACCGACTCGATGACCTGATCAAGTCGATCGGAATCAAGCCATGCGATATCTGTACCTACTGCTTCAACGGTGAGGAGTAACATCCTATTCTGAAGCAATTTTAACAGACTGCGATGAAAAAGCCATAACATCAAAAGATTGTTTTCTGATGTTATGGCTTTTCATTTCTATCCTTTTCTTCTTAATGTTTACATACTCTTGCGTTCTGCAATCTCTGCCATCTTTGCCTCGTTCAGTCTGGTATCGCCATGTACACGACTGTAGGACAGGTATCCATTCATACGGTCGATCTTTGTAAGGTTCTTGGAACCGCATTTCGGGCAGACATCCATCTCCAGTTCCTGGTGGCCGCAGTCATCGCAGTAAGCAAGGGAAAGGTTGACTCCTTCGTAATAGCCCAGATTCATCGCACGGCGGATCAGGCTCTTGATCGCCTGTACATTGTAATCAATCGGGTAACGTACATACTGGATCTTTCCACCATTGCACAGTTCCCAGAAACGGCCTTCCAGATCCTGTTTTTCGATCGGTGTGATCTCTTCGGTCACGTGGCAGTGGAAGCTGTTGCTGACATACGGACGATCGGATACATTTTCCACGATGCCGTATTTTTTGCGGAACTGCTCTACCTGAAGTCCGCACAGACTCTCTGCAGGTGTACCGTAGATCGCATACAGCCAGCCGTCTTCTTCTTTAAATTCAGAAACTTTTTTGTTGATATATTCCAGCACTTCCAGCGCAAACCCACCGTCCTCGGTGATGGATTTGCCGTTGTAGAGTTCCTGTAATTCATTCAGGGCTGTGATACCAAAAGATGCCGTCATCGGTTTTAACAGTTTTTTGATGCGTTCGTTTGGTTTCAAATGTCCGCCGTAGAAGCCTCCCTCGCAGTAAGCCAGCGGGTTAGTGGAGGCTTTCATCGCTCCTAAGTACTCATAAGTACGTTTGTGCAGGTTGCGGATCATCTCCAGATAATAGTCCAGCACTTCGTAGAAATCACGGCTCTCGGACCTTGCCCTGGCAAGGATCATCGGCAGATGCAGGCTGACTGCACCGATGTTGAAACGTCCGGTAAATACCGGCACATCTTTGTCATCTGCCGGATGCATACCGCCTCTTTCATACCATGGGCTTAAAAATGCACGGCATCCCATCGGGCTGATCACTTTTTTGTACTGTTTGTACATGCTGGAAATATAGCCTTTTCCGGTCATGGAGAGCCAGTCCGGATACATGGTCTTTGCAGAACATGCCACGCCCGCCTCAAAGACATCTTCGCATTCTCCGCCTGCACCATGCAGTTTTTCGTCATAGAGAAAAACAATCTTCGGAAACAGCACCGGTTTTTTGTTGCCTGGCCTTCCCTGTCCGCCTTTGTGGACATTCAGAAGGGAAATATTGCACATTTTTTCAAAACGCTGTGTACCAAGTCCGATGGTCACAGTCACAAACGGATAATCACCTCTGGATGAACCGACGGTATTTAATTTATACTCGATCCCCTGCCATCCCTGGTCAAAATCGCGTCTCACTTTGTTGATCGCATATTCTTCCGCACGCTCCGGCACACCATTCCATGACGGATCTGCATATTGGATAAATTCTTCTTTATATTTCCTGTAGCTCTTCTCGGCATACGGTGCAAGCACTTTGTCCATCTCCGGCACGGTAAACCCGCCGTACTGCTGTGCTGCCGTACTTAAAATAATATCGCCGATCACATCAAAAGCAGTATCCAGTGTCTTAGGCTCATTATACCAGACATTTCCCATCTCAAATCCGCCGGTCAGAACCGCAGCCACATCAAACAGACAGCAGTTCATGGTATCCAGTCTCGCGGACTGGTCGTGGATATAGATGTAGCCGTCCTTGCATGCCTGAAGCTCATCACGCGTCATAAAGAATTTGCGGTACAACTCTTTGTTCAGCTCGTTGAAGATCAGGCTTCGCTTTGTCGCTACCAGGGCACTGTCCGTGTTGGCGTTGCTCTTGTCTCCGATGTAACGGATCGACTGGCTCTTTGTGTAGACCTCATCCATCATATGGATAAAATCCAGCTTGTAGTTGCGGTAATCGCGATAGCTTTTTGCTACTGCCGGATTCACTCTTTCGAGTGCTCCTTCGACAATGTTGTGCATCTCCTGGATCGTGATCCCGTCCTTTTTCAGGGACTCTGCCCGGTCATGTGCAAACTGACAGATAAATGCAATCTCGTCTGTGGAAAACTCATATAAAATGCGGGCTGCCGATTTGTTGACTGCCGCTATGATCTTATCTACATTAAATTCTTCCCGTGTTCCATCTTTCTTTATGACGTACATCACTAAGTCTCCTCCTACTATATGTTGTGTATCTATCTAAATTTTGTTTTTTCATCAAACAACATGTAGAACATAGTATATACCATAATGGCATACACGTAAAGAGGCTTTTGCAACGTTTTTACAAAAACTTTTTTAATTCGTCAATATTCTTCTCTTCCCGCTTCAACTGCTTTTTTGCAAAATCCAGCACTTCCGTATCCTCTCCGTCGTAGTCCCGGATCTGCCGTATCAGGCTGGTAACGCCCATCGTGCTGCCCTGGATCAGCATTTCCGCAAGCTTCGAAGTCTGCATTTCCTGCATGCTTTTCATGTTGATATTCATATGAGCCATCCACTTGGAGATCATCGGAGCCTCCCTCTGTTCTTCCGGTGCATGGCGTGCCTTCAGCATCTGACCGCTGACCTGAAATGCTTTTTCATATTCCTGCATCTGTCTGCTGACCGTTTTCGAAAACTCCACATCATCGGTCGCATCCAGAATGTGCCGCAGCGTGTCCTGTCCCATATCTGCATTTTTGTGAATATCACCTAACATTTTGATCTCTGTTTCCATTATTTCCTCCTGTCATGCCTTGTCATTCAAGAAAATCATCATTATCCGATTTTTTCTTCCCCATTCAAGTCGAACGCACGTGAGACTTGGCACGCGATTCTGGTCAGCTTTGCTGACATTTACCTAACAGAATCGCTGTGCATCCTCGCGGAGCGTTTATCTTAGTCGGAGATTGAACTCCCACTAAGACAAATTTGTTGCTCGCCACTTTATAGAAGTGGGAGTCTTCTTCGACTAAGATAAAACAGCAAGTGCTTCCCTGCTGAGGTTACAATAAGCATTCTCTGCATTTCTGGAAATTTTATGTACACTTGCAGCTTTTTTCTGTTTGTGCTACGCTTACAACATGATGCCAGAGTCAAATGGTGACTAAACCGGCAAACATAAGGAAGCAGCATATCGCTTGCCAGAACGGAGGAAAAAAACAATGCGGGGATTCAGTGAAAAAATACATCTCATTTTAAATACACCAACCGAAGAGGATGCAAAGGGCGACCGGGAACGGATTCTGGATGCTCTGAAGGAACAGGGATACGCACCGGTTATCCTGGAACTTTCTGTTTTAAGGACGCTTTATCCGCTCTGCCGGGATGCTTCTTTTGACATCACGGTAACGCTCATCTGGTGCGAGGACTTTTACCGGCTCATCCGCATAGAGTCCGGTGATACGACCGGCATGCACTATGCTCTGGCTGCCGATCTTGGCTCCACAACGATCGCCATGGAACTGATCGATATGAACAGCGGAAATGTGCTTGCCTCGGCAAACGATGTAAATAAGCAGCGTGCCTACGGCGATGATATCCTCACTCGGATGATCTATGCGAAGGATCAGCCGGAGCATCTGCATGAGATCCATCAGGCTACCCTTGCCTCTTTTGAAGCTCTGTTTCAGAAACTGGAAGCGGATTCCGGCATAGCGGTGCATGACTGTTCCGTTCTGATCGTATCCGGCAATACGACGATGATGCATTTCCTGCTGGAATTGAATCCCTGGGTGATCTTTTCTTCTCCTTATGCCCCGGTTGCCTGCGACCCCGGCTTTCTTTCTGCCTCTGAGATCGGATTTTCTGCATTTACAGGCATCACTTATATCGTGCCTGCGATTGCCAATTATCTCGGCGGCGACATCACAAGCGGACTTCTGACCACGGATTTCTACAAAAGGGATGGACTTTCTGCCTTTTTTGATATCGGAACCAACGGGGAACTGATCCTCGGAAACCGTGACTTCATGCTCGCCGGAGCCGGGGCTGCCGGTCCTGCCCTGGAAGGCGGCATCAGTAAATTTGGGATGCGTGCCACAGACGGTGCGATCGACTCTGTAAAAATCGAAAAAGCAGACCTGACTTTTACCACGATAAACCACACAGCTCCGGTTGGCATCTGCGGTTCCGGCATCATCGATCTGCTCGCTCAGATGCGGCTGAATGGCTGGGTGGATATTTCCGGGAAATTAAATCCAGATGCTTCTCCCCGCATCCAATATATCGAAGAAACGGATGAATACGCCGCCATCTATGCTTTTCACAGTGAATCTGCCAAAGGAAACGATCTGTATTTTTCCCAGACTGACATCACGCAGTATCTGGACACAAAAGCGGCAGCCCACACAATGGTAGACTGCCTGCTTGATTCTGCCGGTTTCACGAAAGATGATCTGACTGCCTTTTACACTTCCGGTGCATTCGGTACTTACACAGACCTTGAATCTGCCATTACCATCGGCATTTTCCCGGATCTGCCGCGTTCTGCTTTCCATTGCCTTGGAAACAGTTCGCTTGCCGGTGCGAGAACACTGCTTCTTGACCGCAACCGCATGAAAGACATCCGTATGTTTCAGGAAACCATTTACTATGTTCAGTTTGCTTCGATCCCGGATTTTCTGATCCGTATGCAGGCTTCCAAATTTATCCCGCATACCGATCTGTCACAATATCCTTCCGTTGTCCGGGCTTTAGAAGAACATCATATAAATTGAGGAATACTGCTTTTGCCGATCCTCTTTTGGGCTTCATCAGCCTTTGCTGTTTTATGCTTCCGGTAGAATGCCCTTTTCTCTGGTGATCTGCTTCGGATTTGCTTCTTTTAATTTTTCTGCTTCCGGTGCCCAGCATTTTGCGTAAGCTTCACATTTTCCGCATAAGCTCTCTACGCTCTCCGGGCTCTGCATATCGGTGCTCTTTGCATCGGTTGCATGGACGATCTTCTGCAGTGCTTCCGGATTCTCCAGCATCGGACATGGACGCAGGTCATTTTCATTGAATGGCTGTCCCATCTGGTAAGCACGGAACAATGGCTGGCTTAAGCACTCCAGAAGTGGCCTGTCATGGATATTTGCATTGGAATAGTGGATAAATACGCAAGGTTCTACGTCACCGTTTGGATTGATGTGGCAGTAGAATCTTCCGCCGGCGATACATCCGCCGACAAACTCACCGTCATTCTGGAAATCAAATACAAAGATCGGTTTGCCACCCTCAAATCCTCGGATCTCACGGATTCTGTGGTACATATATTCTCGCTGATCCGGTGTCAGGAGCAGGTCGGTCGCTGCCTCATTTCCGACCGGCATATAGTGGAAATACCATGCATAGCGGACGCCTTTGTCGATCAGCATATCCAGAAACTCATCGCTTGTGACCGTCTTGTAGTTCTTTGAGGTATAGCAGATGGAAGTACCAAAGATCAGTCCATGTTCTTTGAGCAGATCCATCGCATGCATAACCTTCTCAAAACAACCGCTTCCGCGTCTGGAATCGTTGACTTCTTCAAAGCCTTCCACGCTCAGTGCCAGAGAAATATTGCCAAGTCTCTGCATATCCTTACAGAATTCTTCATCGATCAGCGTTCCGTTTGTAAATGCATAGAACATACACTTATTGTGCTTCTCTGCCAGTTTTACAATATCTTTTTTACGCATCAGAGGCTCTCCGCCCGTCATCATGTAGAAATAGATACCGAGCTTCTCGCCCTGCGTAACGATGCTGTCCAGGTCTTCGTAGGAAAGACTCATGCGATGACCATACTCTGCTGCCCAGCATCCGGTACAGTGCATGTTACAGGCAGAAGTCGGGTCCATCAAAATGATCCACGGAATACGGTATCCATGCTCTTTTGCAAATTCACAGGTTTTGGAATAACCATAGAATCCTGCCTGATATCCAAGATTCAGGGCATGCATTTTCGCTACGTGAGGATCGATCTCATCAAACACTTTGTTTGTGTATTTCATCCATTTTGCATCCGGATTATGGATCAGATTTCTTGCTCCGTCAAATACTTTCTTATCAAATTTATCGCCCATCAGCTTTTCCGAAAGATCGGTCAGTTTGAGTAATGCCTCTGTTCGATCATCATGTTTATTCACGTATTTCAATACACCGTCGATGGTTTTTGATACAACGGCTCTCATGGTGTTGTCTTTAAAATCTGCAAATGACATACCTTTTTCCTCCATCCATACAAGCTTTCTGCAAGGTTCTTTTTCTTTTTCTTTCAACCTTTGCATCATTGTATCGCTCAGGATGGATTTGCAAAATAGACAACTTGTCGAATTTGTGCATTTTTTGTACATTTTTCCAGATTTGTGCGTTTTTTTAGCAAATTATGGGATTTGTACATTTTTTAGACATTTTTTAAGAACTGTAAAGACTTCTGAGGTAGTAAAACTTCCATCGTGAGTTTTTCGATATTGCAGGACATCGCCGCTTCAGAGACCTCTGGCAAGCCGGGAACTTTTGGCAATGTGCAAAATGAACGAATTCCCAAGAAGGCACTTTTACGTGCCCTTCGGGGAATTCGTTCATTTGCACATTCAAAAAACTCTCTACAAGAGCCCGTATTTCACCTTGATCCTCTGCAGTTTCTCCAGCAACGGCTTCGCTCCGATCCACAGAAACAGAAAGGTCGATATTGCATGCACCAGATCAACCGGCACACCGGAGATATAGATCGCCAGCAGTCCGCTCCAACTGAACTGGTATACACTCATAAACAGTGCCGCCGGGTTCATGATCCCGCCGTAGATCATAAAAGTGACCAGAAAGCCATATACGGACAACTGCAACCGTTTTGTCGGCAGGATCCGCAGGCGGTAGAGGATACCGGACAGAAAGCCGATAAATCCCATGGCAAACATCTGCCACGGTGTCCACGGTCCCTGTCCGAACAGGAAGTTGCTGACCAGCATGGTCATCGATCCGACCAGAAATCCGGCCTCTGCTCCGAATGCCACCGCCGATACGATCACGATCGCGATGATCGGCTTAAAGCTCGGTGTCATAAAGAAAGCTGCTCTTCCGGCGGTTGCCAGTGCGATCATCGTCGCCAGCACAACCAGCTCTCTTACTTCCGGTTTTCTTCCTTCAAATGCCATAAAGAACGGCAGCAATGCATAGAGCACGATCACCAGACTGATCAGATAGTATTTTCTCGGTCCGAATACATCATCGATCCACTGGGTAAACACGCTCTGATCCGTCAGCCAGAATCCGGCTGCGATCGTCAGAGGGATCGCCACCAGCAGCAGAAACAGACTGACTCTGGTCCGTTTGGACAGACGTTTCTTTTCCTGCTGCTTGTAACTTTCGGTATCTGTCTCAAACATATCGTCATCGATCACGACATCACCTGCTCCGCCTTCGCCCATCAGATCTTTTGCAAAATCCGCGATTGCTTTTGTCTTTTTGCCTTTTGGAAGCAGAGTACGTTTCAGCTTTGCACTGATCGTATCTTCTTCCACTTCCGGCGATTCATAAAACTGTTTGAGAAATTCTTTTGTTTCCTGTATTTCTTCTTTTTTCATCTCTTTTTGCATATCACATACACCCACTGTCATCAGAAAGAGCTTCCGCAACATCCGCTGCCGTCACTGCCATCGGGAAATATTTGCGTGCCATACGGTTTGCCGCTGTTGTATAGAAATTATTTCCGGCAAAGAACGTTCCCGGCGTACCGCTCGCTGCAATGTTGCCGTCAAAAAACAGTCCGCATCGGTCGGCATACGATGCACAGAACTCGATGTCATGGGAAATCATAAAGATCGTCACACCCTGCTGCTTCAGAAGATCCAGAATCTCTGCAAATTCTTTCTTAAAATAGCTGTCCAGTCCTTTGGTCGGCTCATCCATCAGCAGAAGTTTCGGACGCAGCAGCAGGATTTTCGCCAGTGCCAGTCTCTGCTGTTCACCGCCGCTTAAGTCATATGGATGACGGTGCAGAAGTCCTTCCAGATGTGTCACTTTTACGATTCCTTCGACCGCTTCCCGTTTGTCCATGGCAAGGTGATACTCTCCGTCTTTCTTTTCTTTTGTTCCGCCCACCATCTCAAACAGTTCCAGTTCTACTGTTTTCTTTACAAACAGCGACTGCGGATTCTGCGGCAGAACGCCCAGGAAGCCACGGAACAGTTCTTTTTCACTGTAACGGCGGATATCTTTTCCTTCCAGCAGCACTTTGCCGCGGTACGGTTTGCGAAGTCGGCTGATGATGGAGAGCGTCGTTGATTTTCCGGTACCGTTTCCTCCAAGCAGAGCAAAAAACTCGCCCCGTTTCAGCGAAAGATTCAGACCTTTCACGACATCCGGCTGATCTTTATCGTAACGGAACCAGATATCCTTTGCCTCCAGAATGATCTCTTCTTTTTCCGTTGTTTCTTTTGCATCTTTTCCAAAAAAGTCTGCCTCCTGCGGCTGGATCTGTTTTTCTTTACAGATCGCATTCAGCCAGTTTCTTCCGCCGCGAACGGTGATCGGGCATGGCATATGCGTGGCAGAATTTACTTTTGCATAAATCTGCATCGGAACCGGCATGGCCAGAAACATCTCGTGATTCTGCTTTTTGAGTTCCTCTCCGATTTCTTCCGGAGTTCCCGTGCAGAGCACTTCTCCGCCATCCATGACAACAACACGGTCTGCTGCCGTGAAAACTTCTTCCAGGCGGTGTTCCGTCAGAAGAATGGTCGTACCGAGATCCCGGTTGATCTTCTTTACCGTCTCCAGGAAATCCGATGCGGCGATCGGGTCAAGCTGTGAGGTCGGCTCATCCAGGATCAGAATATCCGGATGCATCGCCATGATGGATGCCAGGTTCAGAAGCTGCTTCTGACCTCCCGATAATTCTGCCACATTTTTGTAAAACCAGTCCTGGATGCCAAAATAACTTGCCATCTCCGCCACACGGATACGGATCTCTGCATTTTTATAGCCCAGGCTTTCCAGTCCGAATGCCAGTTCATGCCACACTTTGTCTGTAACAATCTGATTGTCCGGATTCTGCAGGACATAGCCGATCCTCTGGCTCTGTTCCCGGTTCGTCATCTCATGCAGTTTCTGTCCGTCAAAAAGGATTTCTCCTTTTCGTTTTCCATGCGGTGTCAGCGGTGTTTTCATATGCTTTAACAGCGTACTCTTTCCGCAACCGCTCTTTCCGCACAGCACCAGAAATTCCCCTTCTTCTACCTGAAGGGAAACATGGTTCAGTGCTCTTTTTTCTTCTTCCGGGTAGGCAAAACAGAGATCTTTAATCTCCAGGATCGCACCCATATTTGTTTCTTTTCCCATCGTTTCTGACATCGCCTCTCTCCTTCTTCTAATCCTGTACTTCCCACAGGCGATAATTGGCCTGTTCTGCTTTTTCCACCTGTCTGCGTCTCTGTTTCCACTGATAACGGTCCCAGACTTCCAGGACGACCGGAAGCACGGAAAACAGGAAAAATGCCAGATATACCAGCAGACT
This sequence comes from uncultured bacterium, assembly GCA_905214675.1. Classification (GTDB taxonomy): domain Bacteria; phylum Bacillota; class Clostridia; order Lachnospirales; family Lachnospiraceae; genus Hominisplanchenecus. Next base: position 29,831 of record CAJMMS010000002.1, on the reverse strand, counting down.
TCCCGCCGTCAGCGGAATCCCTTTTACAATGATCTTCGGATTATACTGACAGAAGGTATAGCCTTTGGAAAATCCGAACAGTGTCAGTGCAAAACTCAGAACCATAAACAGCAGACAGAAAATATCCCGTTTATCAAAGCGGTACAGGGAGAATGCCGTTCTGCCCTTTTCGCCGTAACCGCGGCATTTCATGGAATCCGAAGTCTCGATCGCATTTTCCAGTGCCCAGGTCACCAGGATGGAAAAAATCGTGATCCCATGTTTTGCACGTTTTACCAGACTGCCATTTTCAGTGCTGCGTCCGATGCATTTCTGTCCATCCGAGATCACGCCTGCCTCACGGGTGAACTTCGGCACAAACCGAAGGCACATGGAAAGCACCAGCGACAGTGCCGGTATAAGCTTTCCGAAAAGGTAGATAAATTTGTCCGATGTCATCACGACGGTATAACAGGAAAACCAGATCATCGTGCACACCAGCATCATTGCCATCACCAGACCGTACACGCAGCTCTCCAGTGTAAACGGATTGCCGTTGTGCAGATATCCGATGATCGTCACGCCGTAGTGGTTGAACATCGGGTTCATCAGTGCCACGATCAGCATCATCGGAATCGAAAAGATCAGGTTAAATTTGACTGTTTTCTGCCATCCCTTTAACAGTACCGAATATGCAATTCCTCCAAACAGAGAAATTGCCAGAATGACCGGGTGAACGACAAATACGGTCACCCCGATCACTCCGACAAAATAAAGCATATTCAGAAGCGGATGGTATGTAGAGAATGTATCTTTCATGTTTACCTCCGGCATCTGCCTCTTTCTTTAATACATGGAATTATCGCCTACGTCTTTTCCGAGGTTGCAGGTATATACCCAGCAGATCTCATCGCCGGCATTTACGGTGTATTTGCTGCATCCATAGTTCGGATACCAGCCATTTACGCTGAACATCCAGCCAGAAAGCTGTCCGCAGTCAAACTCGTAAAGGTTGTTGATGCCTTCCACATAAGCAGAATTGTACGCCGGTGTGAAGCTGGATTCCATCTGAATGCCTGCCTCTCTGCAAACTCTCTGCAGAACATCGTGTACGGATTCTCCCTCGGTAAATTCAACCTCAGTCGGTGCCAGGATCCATCCATCGGACGGAACAAATTCTGCTTTGCTGCTCTTCAGGTCATCCATATTGTCCAGAATCGTTGCACAACTGATGGAGATCGTGCAGGTATTGGAAGAAGCCGCTGTACCACTGTTTGCATTGCCACCTTTTTCCTGACCGTTTTCCCCTTCTGCCGGATCATCTGCTCTTTCGTCACTCTTTACATCCTGCCCGGAAGCGTCATTCTCATTGGCCTGTTCTTCATCCGCTTCATTTTCCATGTCATCGGTATCGCTCTCTTGCATACCGCTTTCTGCTTCATTCTGTGTTTCCTGCCCCTGCTCTTTGTCCTCTTTCTTTTTCGAACTTTTGTTTGCCGCATCCGCACCTTTGTTCTGCTCCTCTGTGATTCCGCCGATCACATAGCAGTCCCCATCCAGAGAAGTTACATTCATGACAAGTGTTGTACTTTCCTTGTCATTTGTTACGGTTACATCACTCATTTTCGCCAGCCTGCCATCCTGTTCTTTGACAAGATACGCTTCATTGGACTCCCAGTTCTGCGGCAACGTCACTTCCAGGGTCGGAACACAGATCAGCCCTTTTCCGTGCATCGTCATCTGCAGTGCATCGTTGGCATTGTTTGCCTGCTTTTTAATCTCATCCAGATTCTCCTGTGTAAAATCAATCTTCAGATTCTGATCTTCCGGATTCTGGATCTTCGCACAGTCATACGTCCAGATGTAGGTGATCCCGTCCTCGGTTGTCCCTTTAAACTGAACTTTCTGATCCTTTCCTGCTACGCTCTGAAACTGATCTTTTGTGATGATGCCATCGGCCGGTATCTCATTTATCTCTGCTAAAGCTGCATCTGAGGTACCGCCTGTTGACGGTTCCTTTTCTGTTCCTTTCGCACATCCCATGGTCAGCATCAGAATGACACACAGTAAAAATGCAAGCACACTTTTCGTATTTTTCTTTACTCTCATCTTATTTTTCTTCCTTTCTTTTTGCGATAGATACCAAATGCCAGTGCTTCAAAAAGTACGAGCACGCCAGCGCCGGAAAGTGCTGCCGGCATCAGGATTCTGACCTGTCTTTTTATTTCTTTATGCACTTCTTCTTTTGCCTCTTCTCTTTCACTTTCCAGTTCCTTTTCCACACTTTCTGCCATATCCGGTACATAATCGGCACCGTCAAAACTCCATCCTGTTTCTGCTTCGGTTTCTTTGTTCTTTTTCTTTTTGGTATCCACAGAATTCTTTTTTCCATTTCCCGTGGAATTGTTGCTTTTTGTATTCGAAAGTGTTTTCGTCTGTCCAGATGGTGCTTTTTTGCCTGTAGCTGCCGGAATGGTTTTTCTCTGACCGGAAGGCTTTGGTGTCACTTTTCTGGTTTCCTGCACAATCACTTTACAGGATGCTTTTTTCCTGCTTCCATCCATCGTCATAACCGTGATTACTGCCGCACCGGCTCCTCTGCCGATCACTTTCCCATTTTTCCCAAGCACCGCTACCTTTTTATCCGTTGTGAACCACATTATACTTTTGGCGGTCGTATTTTTCGGATAAATGGTTGCCTTCAGTTTTTTGCTCTGTCCTACCGTCAGATGGATTTTTTTGTAATTCAAAGTAATCCTTTTGGCTTTTGTTTTTTGATAAACAGGCTGTATGGTACTTCCGGAACCTGCTCCACTATTGCTTCCGTTACCAGGTTTGTCTGTCTCCTCTGTATCACTGCTGGTTTTCTGAAATCCAGGCAAGTGCCCTGTTTACCGCCGCTGTCACATCGGTGCGTGTTCCATAATAAAAAGAAAGTGCCTGCAGTGCCATACCCGTCATATCGGAATCTCCCTGACCGCCTGCCAGATTCCAGCCGCCATCCGGACACTGTGCTTCTAACACTGCCTGTACCAGCAGTTCTTCCGTTGTCTGTACTTCCGCCTCCTTCTTTTCCGGAATAGAATAAGACGGATGACAGTTCAGCGCGATCAGCGCCCAGATTGGCCCGTTGATTCCCTGCATTTTTACATTTTCATAATCTGCCAGATACTCAAACAGATTGTGTCCTCCGACATCCTGTGCATCTATCCCGATGGAAGTCAGTGCCATGATCAGTTTTGAATAGTCAGAATACTTTGTCCGGGTCAGGATCCAGTTTTTCTGCTCACAGTATGTATAGACATTCTGATAAAACGTCTTCCGATAAGCTTCCGGCACTTCCATTCCACTTCTCTGAAGTCAGATCACATTCCAGATACTGCTAAAATCCGGATTGCTGTTTTTCTGCAAAAGATATGCTCTCACAGAAGTGAGAACATTCTGTCTTTCCACATTGCCCTGCTTTGTTTCTTTCTGTGACTCACTCTGTTTTTCACTTTCTGTCTCTTTCTGCGATTCACTCTGTTTCTCGCTTTCCGTTTCTTTCTGTGACTCACTCTGCTTTTCGCTTTCCGTCTCTTTCTGTGACTCACTCTGCTTTTCACTTTCCGTCTCTTTCTGTGACTCACTCTGCTTTTCACTTTCTGTTTCTTTCTGTGGTTCGCTCTGTGTTTCACTTTCCGTTTCCTGCGCTGGTTCATTTTCTTTTTCTTTCTTGGCATTCTCCTGCTTTTGCAGCTCACTTTGCGCCTCGCTCTGCTTTTCAACCGGCAGATCTGTTCCGGCATAAGAAACACCGAAAGAAGAAGAGATCAGCAACATGACTGCCAGCATATATGCTACTCTTCTCTTTCTACCTTGTTCCCCTTTTTTCACGTTCTGCTCCTCCATTTCTTACTTTTTTCCATTCTCTGTTTCGTTGACCGGAACATAAAGATACATTTTCTGATCTGTATAACGTTCAAAGCTGACTCGTTGCAGACACAGCATGTCCCTGTGTTCCCGTATCCAGCCATACAGCACACATCTTGCAAACATCCGCACGGTTTCCGGCAGATTTTCCATATCATTTTCCTGATCCGATTCAAAAACTGCATAACGTCCGGCTGCGATCGTAACCTGGAATGCATCTTCCGGAATGCCGTCAAAAGAGTCTACGATCGATCCCAGAATATACTCGATATTTTTCTTTTCCCTGTACCACAGGGCAATCTTATCTCTGCCTTTTCCCTCCTCTGAAAGTGTATTCAGTTTCTGATACTGCAAAGAATGTTTATCGAGCCAGAATGCCAGTTGTGCCGGAATATCTGCCTCCCGGCGATTGGCAATGATCGTCCAGCCCGCCATTTTGATCTCATCCATCTCAATATATGAGACTTTTATTTTATTTTTATATTCTGAATAATAACGATTGAGGTTTACGACCTCCGGTTTTGCTTTTGCATATTTTGCCGGACTGGTATAAAATACTCTGCGAAATGCTTTATCAAATCCATTTCGTGAATGAAATCCAAACACTTTTCCAGCTTCATCGATTGTCTTTCCTTCCCGCAGTTTCTGTGCTGCAAGACGCACTTTCCGCTGTGTGATATAAGTCACCGGTCCCACTCCAAAAGCATCCTGGAATTCCTTGCGAAAATGATCCTTCGAATAATGAAATTCTGCTGCAAGACGCTCCACCGTCAGATCTTCTGTAATATGCTGATCAATGTAGCGGATCCATTCTTCATTCTGAAACTCTTCTTTATAATATTTCGCCGGTGTCATACCGTATTCTCCGTGAAAAGCTCTGCTGAATCTGACGTTGCTTTTAAAGGCATATTTTCTGGCCACTTTTTCTGGTTTTTTTCCATTTTTTAATTCCTGTGCGGCAAAATGTAATTTTCTTTTTCGTATATAGTCATTTAGTTTTACATCATAATAAATCTGGAACACATTTCGAAAATGGCGCTCAGAATAGCCAAAGACTGCTGCAAGATCTTTTGCTGTCAGTTCTTCCTCAATATGTTCATCTATGTAATCGATCCATTCATCCAGACCGTAAATTTTCCGTTCTCTGTTTTCGTGTTTGATCTTATAATTTTCCTGAATCCTCTTTTTCAGAGGCATATAAACAGCGTACTTTCCATTTTCATAGGAAATAAAATAAATTTTATTCCGGTCATAGGCTATCTGGGTCTCTTTTTCCCAGTCACACAGGGCATACTTCAATACGGCTTTCAGCATCTCTTCTTCCGGCTTACCGGCAGTATTTTCCTTCCAGGTAAATACTGCATAATCTGATGCCTCTAATTCAATTTCAAATGTATTCGTCCCTTTTTCTGACTCCTCTTCCGTCTTTTGACTTCCCATAAGAAAGTGAAAATGATATTCGCTGTCATGCCACCAGAACAGCATACGCTCTTTTATACGGATTCGCTTTTTCCACTGCTCTCTGGCATACGCCTCAATATTTTTCATTCCTGTCTCCAAAAAAGAACTGCCCTTGCTTTCTTCAGCAAAAACCGGCTGCGCCGCCAGTTTCTGTGTGCCTCTTCGAATAAAACAGACATCGATCCACGTTCTGTCTGCCGCTCTTTCATATGGCATCCTGCCGGATCCTTTATAGGACCGGACCACTTCTGCTTCCCATTTTTCGATTCTTTTTTCAAAAAACAGATCAAACAAATAGGCAAACTCCATCGGATCATATGCCATTCTTCCGGCCAGTTCCTCTGCTGTAATATTCTGCTCCGGATGGTTCTGTATATAAATCAAACATTCCTGCATTTCATCCCACAGCCCACTGCCTGCATCCTGAAATGATATATCTGCCATATCTTTTTATCCTTATCTTTCTGATTTTCCGTCATCTCCATCGTATGCTTCGTTTCGTCCGTCTTTGCCAGGTCTACGAGGCATATTTTTTTATTGTATGTTATCACTCCGGGGATGCCAAACTCCTTCTGCTGATTCCAGGAATTTCCATTCTATCTGTAAATGCCAGAATCTCCATGTCCGGAAATTCTGGCATCAGATCTACAAGCTATCTTTTCTATTATAGCACAATAAGTTTTTCTTTTTTCCAACAAAAAGGTGGTATTTTGTCGCTTTTTGCATATTTTCTCGTCACTGCAACAAAAAAGACCCCTGAAACCTTGGATCATCTCCAGGATTCCAGGAGTCCTGATTTACGCTTGGACTATTACCTGATCAGATCAGGTGTCTTTATGTTTCAGGACATTTACTGCCCTGTGATCATGCTCAAATTATGCGTTCTTCTGAGCGATTGCTGCCTGAGCTGCTGCCAGACGAGCGATCGGTACACGGAACGGTGAGCAGGATACATAGTCAAGACCAATGCTGTTGCAGAATTCTACAGAGCTTGGATCTCCACCATGTTCGCCGCAGATACCTACGTGCAGTTTCGGATTAACCGGTTTTCCTAATTCGATAGCCATCTTCATCAGTTTGCCAACGCCAACCTGATCCAGTTTTGCGAACGGATCGTTTTCGAAGATCTTAGCATCGTAGTAAGCATCCAGGAATTTACCAGCATCATCACGTGAGAAGCCGTATGTCATCTGAGTCAGGTCGTTTGTACCGAAGCAGAAGAAGTCAGCTTCTTTTGCGATATCGTCAGCAGTCAGTGCTGCTCTCGGGATCTCGATCATAGTACCTACTTCGTATTCCAGATCGCTTCCTGCTGCTGCGATTTCAGCGTCTGCTGTCTCAACAACGAACTTCTTAACGTATTTCAGCTCTTTGATGTCACCAACCAGTGGGATCATGATTTCCGGTTTAACTGCCCAGTCCGGATGAGCTTTCTTTACATTGATAGCTGCACGGATAACGGCTGTTGTCTGCATTTTAGCGATTTCCGGATAAGTAACTGCCAGACGGCATCCACGATGACCCATCATCGGGTTGAACTCATGCAGGCTGTCGATGATAGCTTTGATCTGTTCAACAGTCTTGCCCTGTGCGTCAGCCAGTTTCTTGATGTCCTCTTCTTCCGTCGGAACGAACTCATGCAGAGGCGGATCCAGGAAACGGATGGTAACTGGGTTACCTTCCAGTGCTTCATACAGTTTTTCGAAGTCGCCCTGCTGTTCCGGAAGGATCTTAGCCAGTGCAGCTTCTCTTTCTTCTACAGTTTCAGAGCAGATCATTTCACGGAATGCATCAATTCTGTTGCCTTCGAAGAACATATGCTCTGTACGGCAAAGACCGATACCTTCTGCACCCAGCTCACGAGCTTTTTTAGCGTCTGCCGGTGTGTCTGCGTTTGTACGAACTTTCATAGTTCTGAATTTATCAGCCCATCCCATGATTCTTCCGAATTCACCAGCGATGGTTGCCGGTACGGTCGGGATGATGCCGTCATAGATATTACCTGTGGAACCGTCCAGGGAAATGCAATCACCTTCGTGATATTCTTTTCCAGCCAGTGTAAATTTCTTGTTTGCTTCGTCCATAGTGATGTCGCCGCATCCGGATACACAGCATGTACCCATACCACGGGCTACTACAGCAGCGTGAGATGTCATACCACCACGAACTGTCAGGATACCCTGTGCAGATTTCATACCTGTGATGTCTTCCGGTGATGTCTCAAGACGAACCAGAACAACTTTTTCTCCTCTTGCAGCCCATTCTACAGCGTCATCGGCTGTGAATACGATCTTACCGCAAGCAGCTCCCGGTGAAGCACCCAGTGCTTTTGCCAGTGGTTCAGCAGCTTTCAGTGCAGCAGCATCGAACTGTGGATGCAACAGAGAATCCAGGTTACGTGGGTCGATCATTGCTACAGCTTCTTCTTCTGTTCTCATGCCTTCATCTACCAGGTCACAAGCGATCTTCAGAGCAGCTTTTGCAGTTCTCTTACCATTACGTGTCTGCAGCATGTACAGTTTACCATGTTCTACTGTGAACTCCATATCCTGCATATCTCTGTAGTGTTTTTCCAGAGTTTCGCATACGTTCTTGAACTGTACGAATGCTTCAGGGAATTTTTCTTCCATTTCGGAAATGTGCATAGGTGTACGAACACCAGCAACTACGTCTTCGCCCTGTGCGTTTGTCAGGAATTCACCAAACAGACCATTTTCTCCTGTAGCCGGGTCACGTGTAAATGCAACACCTGTACCGCAGTCATCACCCATGTTACCAAATGCCATCATCTGTACGTTTACAGCGGTTCCCCATGAATATGGGATATCGTTGTCACGACGATATACATTTGCTCTTGGGTTATCCCATGAACGGAATACAGCTTTGATAGCTTCCATAAGCTGTTCCTTCGGGTCTGTCGGGAAGTCTTTACCGATCTTCTCTTTGTACTCAGCTTTGAACTGTTCAGCCAGTTTCTTAAGATCATCAGCATCCAGGTCTACGTCCTGTTTAACGCCTTTTTCTTCTTTCATCTTGTCGATCAGCTCTTCGAAGTATTTTTTACCTACTTCCATAACTACGTCTGAGAACATCTGGATAAATCTTCTGTAGCAGTCCCAAGCCCAACGTGGATTGCCGGATGCCTGTGCCAGTGTCTCAACAACTTCTTCATTCAGACCTAAGTTCAGGATCGTGTCCATCATACCAGGCATAGAAGCTCTTGCTCCGGAACGAACAGAAACCAGAAGTGGATTCTCTTTATCTCCGAATTTTTTGCCTGTAATGCCTTCCATTTTGTCGATCGCTTCCATGATCTGTCCCATGATCTCGTCGTTGATCTTTCTGCCATCTTCATAGTACTGTGTACAAGCTTCTGTTGTGATCGTGAAGCCCTGTGGTACCGGCAGACCAAGGTTGGTCATTTCAGCAAGGTTGGCACCTTTTCCACCAAGCAGGTTTCTCATGGTGGCGTCGCCTTCCTTGAACATATAAACCCATTTTGTTGCCATTGTGTTATTTCCTCCTCAAAAGTAATTGTATACAGTTCAGTCAGAACTTTTTAACTTTCATACAGTATTATTCTAACATAAATCTGCTCTCAGTCAAGCTATTGCCCGCAAAAAAAGAAGTTTTTTTGTTATTTTTTCAGAACCAGATGCTGTGGAAGTCCGTTTACCATAAATGGTGAATAATCCCCCTGGATCAGGGGTTCAATGTAGTTGATAAATTCTTCTGTCACATAGTCTGCCGTTTCATTCAGCCAGTTTCTTGGAACGGTCTTTTCGTTGTTGGCAATCTTGTGGACATCATAGATACCGGCTGCGCTCATATAAGGATCATCGGAAACACGGTCGATCACGACCATCTTGCCGCTGTCTCCTTCATCTGCCGCTTTCACCGCTGCACCGCCTACCATAAAAGCCTCATTGATATCTACACGGGACGCCATATGGGATGCACTTCGCTGCAGGGTTGAAAATTCCACTGCCCTTGTCTTGCAGCCGATCTCAGCTCCCAGGAAGTTTGCCAGATACGCGGCTGTTCCGGTAAGCTGTTTGTGTCCGAATGCATCTACATAATCTCCGCCGCCGGACAGTTCACACACATAACGTCCGTCCGGAAGTTTGATTCCTTCCGATACAGCAACAACGATTGATTTTTTCTGTTTGAGCAGTTCTCTGATCTTTGCCAGAAATGCATCGATATCAAATGGTACTTCCGGCAGGTAAATAAGATCCGGTCCTTCACATTCTTCTGTTTTGGCAAGTGCTGTTGCTCCTGTGAGCCATCCGGCATTTCTTCCCATGACTTCAATGATCGTGATCATCTCTTTTTTGTAAGTCAGTCCCAGTGCATCGCGGATCACCTCTTTTGTCGATGCCCCGATGTATTTGGCTGCACTTCCAAATCCCGGTGTGTGGTCAGTCAGTGCAAGATCGTTGTCAATAGTCTTTGGTACACCTAAAAATTTCTGTTTATGTCCCTTAACGATTGCATAATCCGAAAGCTTTTTGATGGTATCCATGGAATCGTTTCCGCCAATATAGATAAATGCTTCAATCTCCAGCTTATCCAGAATTCCGAAAATCTTTTCATAGATTGCCATATCCTCGTGGATCTCCGGAAGTTTGTAGCGGCAGGAACCAAGAAATGCCGATGGTGTCCTCTTCAGAAGTTCAATGTCCATATCCGAATGAATCTGCGTAGAAAGATCCACATACTGTTCATCCAGAAATCCCTGGATTCCATGCAGCATACCATATACTTTGTCAAACCCACGCTCAATCGCTGTCTTGTAAACCCCCGCAAGACTGGAATTGATAACTGAAGTTGGCCCTCCAGACTGTCCTACAATAATGTTTCGCATTCCCATAACACAAGTCCTCCTTATACTTTTTTGAGCATTTGTCAAAATCTTTTTGACCCTGGCATCATAGTTGTTTTATTATAGCACAAAAGCAGAAAGTCCCACAAGGTTCTTTCTGCTTTTTGTATAGTTTATTGCATTTTATCTATTATTTTTTGTATATTTTGTACAGTCCATCTTAGTCAGAGAAAACTCCTCTTTCTATAAATGGTGCGTGACAAAACCATCTTAGTATGCCAGTTTTTCTTCGAAATAAGCTGCCAGATCTTCAATCTTGATACGCTCCTGCTCCATGGTATCACGGTCACGAACGGTAACGGCTCCGTCTTCTTCGGAATCGAAATCATAGGTTACGCAGAACGGTGTACCGATCTCATCCTGTCTGCGGTAACGTTTTCCGATGTTTCCGCGGTCATCGTATTCGCAGTTCCATTTTTTGGAGAGCTGTTCAAATACTTTGGTTGCACCTTCGTTCAGTTTCTTTGACAACGGCAGCACACCGATCTTAACCGGTGCCAGTGCCGGATGGAAATGCAGTACAGTACGCATATCGCCGCCTTCCAGTTCTTCCTCATCATAAGCACTGCACAGGAATGCCAGAACCACACGGTCTGCACCCAGAGAAGGCTCGATAACATACGGAATGTATTTTTCCTTCTTCTCATCATCAAAATAACTCATATCCTGTCCGGATACATTCTGATGCTGTGTCAGGTCATAGTCCGTACGGTCTGCGATACCCCACAGTTCGCCCCATCCAAACGGGAACAGGAACTCGATGTCAGTCGTTCCTTTGCTGTAGAAGCACAGTTCTTCCGGTGAATGATCACGCGCACGCATCTCATCCTCTTTCATACCCAGGTTCTTCAGCCAGTCAATGCAGAACGCTCTCCAGTACTGGAACCAGTCAAGGTCGGTACCCGGCTCACAGAAGAACTCCAGTTCCATCTGCTCGAACTCTCTGGTACGGAATGTGAAGTTACCCGGTGTGATCTCATTACGGAATGATTTACCGATCTGACCGATACCAAACGGAATCTTCTTTCTGGATGTTCTCTGTACGTTTTTAAAGTTTACAAAGATACCCTGTGCTGTTTCCGGTCTTAAGTAGACTGTATTTTTCGCATCTTCTGTTACACCCTGGAATGTCTTGAACATCAGGTTGAACTGGCGGATATCTGTGAAATTATGTTTGCCGCAGGTCGGGCATGGAATCTGATGCTCCTCGATGAAATCACGCATCTGTTCCTGTGTCCATCCATCTACTGAACCTTCCAGTGCGATGTCTTTCTCATCGCAGAAGTCCTCGATCAGCTTATCTGCACGGAAACGCTCATGACATTCTTTACAGTCCATCAGCGGATCTGAAAAGCCTCCAAGATGTCCGGATGCTACCCAGGTCTGTGGATTCATCAGGATTGCGCAGTCAACGCCTACATTGTACGGATTCTCGGTAATAAATTTCTTCCACCATGCCTGTTTCACATTGTTTTTCAGTTCTACACCAAGATTACCGTAATCCCAGGTATTTGCCAGACCTCCGTAAATCTCGGAACCCGGATATACAAAACCTCTGGATTTTGCCAGTGCCACGATCTTTTCCATTGTTTTTTCCATGTGTGTCCTCCTGTCGGCCGCTTCTGCGGCATATACATATATTCAAAGAAGTTTCCTTCTTTATTCACGTTGATTGATACTTGTTGCCCGCCGCCTTCAGAGGCGGAAGTCATCTCACATCTGATATATTACATACGTCAGTGTATGTTTTGTTTCTTCCCCGGAATCATCCGCGGTCTCTGTCTGTGTTTCACTGTCCGATTCTACCTCGAACTGTCCCTTTTCTGCTCCATCTGCCTGTGTCTCTTCTTCCGATGTTCCGGATGTCTCAGTCTCTTCCTGCTTCTGTATCTCTTCCGGAATGTTGGTCACCGTTTTTCTTCCTGTCACCATTGCATCGGAACTGATGTACAAAATCTTCCCCGGCACTTCCACATCCATCTCTTCTGAATAGATCAGCACCTCATAATTCAGTCCGCTCAGAATATCGGATCTTGTCACCGTTTCTGTGACTTTTCCATTCTCTACTTTCAGAAATTCATCCGGAAATTCATACTTTCCATCGTACGCCCCCTGCAGATCTCCTGCATAAAAAGTAACATTATTAAATTTCTGATAGTCCTCTGCTGCGGCATAATCTATATACAGTTCAACATTACTTTCTTCACCGGAAAACTTTTTCACAACGATCGGTGACTTTTCCTGTGAGTCATTGTACTGCGCCACTGCATCATCAACCGCTTTTTCCAGTTCCTCTCTGCTGTAATAAGACTTATCCAGAGTATCGATCACAGCCGCCTGTACACTGCCGTCCTTTTTCAATTTTACTGCATTGTGCTCAGCCTTGAACTGACTGCACCCGCCAAGGCACGACGCTGCCAGAAAAACTGTCAGGACTCCCTTCCATTTTTTCATAATATATCCCCGCCTCACCACAACGGTTCCTGCCGCTGCTTTTCGTACATACAGGTCTGTTGTTTCCACTTTCTGCATGCCATTTTTCATGATACCATCAATGACCGTCCTTGTAAAGAGCGTTTCTGGCATGCTGCATCATATCCAGGATTTCCAGCGATTTGAACTGCCGGTCTATGTAACGCCTCCGGAAATCATCAATCTCCCGGACAAATTCTTTCATCACCTGCTCCGACAATGCAAAAGCAAACAGCCGGCCAACCGGTGCTGTGATCACATACTGCATGGCATAAACTGCAGACTCCTGTACGTTTACATGCCCCGGAACCTCAGCCGCGCACTTCCGGCACAATACACTGCTTTTTTCCGGTAAGAACGCACACAGATCTTCCTTTGAACCACATCTTGCACACTGAAAAACCTGCGGATATTCCCCGCCTGCCGTCATGGCCCGCAGTTCAAAAACGTAGCGTACCAGCCGGTTATCCAGTTTTGGATTCAGAAGCGCACGCAATGCTGCATAAAGAAGCTGCAACAACCCTGTTCCATCATCATTCTCTCTGGCATAATAATCTGCAAACTCCAGAAAATAACTGCCATAACAGGCACTCTCCATGTCTTCGGAAATTTCCCGGAAATAGTTTTTGATCTCAGCCTGTGCAAGACGGTACGCACTCCTTGACTCCTGCACAAAAAATGTGCCAAAAGCAAACGTATTGGCAGCAGCCAGAAATGGATTGCCCGGCCGTCTTGCACCTCTTGCAAAAACCGTTACCTTTCCTCTTTCTTTTGTCAGAAGTACCAGCCTTTTATCTGCCTCCCCGATCGGTGCTGCCACCATCACCAGACCGGTCAGGGCAATTTTATCATCCATGCCATTCATCATTTTCTTTCTTTTTGTTTACGGGTGTCAGATATCTTTCTTGTCATACCCGAAATTCTTGATCATAAAATCACTGTCCCGCCAGTCTTTTTTGACTTTTACCCAAAGCTGGAGATTGACCTTTTCTTCCAGCATCTCTTCAATATCACGCCTTGCCTGGGAACCGATCCTGCGAAGCATCTGTCCGCCTTTTCCGATGATGATCCCTTTATGAGAATCACGTTCGCATATAATCGTTGCTTCAATATCACAGATATTTCCGCCTTTCCGTTCCGCCATTTTTTCGATGGAAACAGCAATCCCATGCGGGATTTCTTCCTCCAGACAACGCAAAGCCTTCTCCCGGATCATCTCCGCCACGATCTGGCGCTGCGGCTGGTCAGTTACGGTATCTTCATCATAGAACTGCGGTCCGTACGGCAGGTATTTGAAAATGCTCTCGATCACCGTATCCATATTGACACTGCGCAGAGCCGATACTGCTACAATTTCTGCAAAATCATAGACTTTCCGGTACGCATCCATATATTTGATGATTTCTTTTTTATCTACCTTATCGATCTTATTGATGATCAGGATCACCGGTGTCTTTGTTTTTTTCAGTTGTTCTACGATATGCCGCTCACCAGCCCCGATAAAAGTGCTCGGTTCTACCAGCCAGAGGATCACATCGACCTCATTGAGCGTGCGCTCTGCTACATTTACCATATATTCTCCAAGCTTGTTTTTTGCTTTGTGAATACCTGGTGTATCCAGAAATACGATCTGACCTCTCTCATCCGTATAGACCGTCTGGATCCGGTTTCTTGTTGTCTGCGGTTTGTTTGAAGTGATTGCGATCTTCTGTCCGATCAGATGGTTCATCAGGGTAGATTTCCCTACATTTGGCCGTCCGATCAGCGTTGCAAAACCGGATTTATAACTTTTCTCTGTCATTTATACTTATCCTCCTGGTCTGTTATCCGAGTGGTCTGAGATTTAAAAACAGTTCTTTTTCTTTTTCCAGTGTATCTTCATTTCCAAGTACACAGAAATAATTGCCTTCAAGAATGGCACGCATCAGCGGCGCAAGTGCCCGGATGTCCTCCTGGGTCGCATTTAAAATCTGGTCACGCTCTTTCTGGATATCAGCTTCCGTCATATTTCCAAAATAGGCAGCATCCGATCTGGAGCCCTGTGCCCTTGCCGTAAGCGGAGTATCCAGTTCACTGATCGTTCCGATGATGTATTTTGTCATATCGCGGTCCTCTACCTCGAAATGCTCCACATATTCTGGAATGCCTTCGTAAACCTTATCTGTTCTTCTCAGGTTCGGATCACGGTAGGAAGCAAAGTACGAATTGCCATTTCTGCCAAAGCCGCTCATGCAGCCATATGCCCCGCCTTCTACACGGACCTTTTCCCAAAGATATCCATAACTCATGATCACTTTCAGGATACGCAGTGCCCCCGTATATTCATATCCTGCCATGCGGTAATTTCCGGCACGTGTCACATACTGGATCTTTGCTGAAGTCTGGAACCCTTCATTCTGTTTTCCATAGGCAAGTGTTTCACGGACGGACTGTATTTCTTTTTTTGAAAGTCTTTCATATAAATGTTTTACCTTTTCTTCCATTCCTTCCATACCGCATTTTTCCGCGGTAACACTGACCGTCATAGCCGGCTGGCGGAAAATTTTCGTCATCAGTTCTTTGAGTTTTTCTTTTAATGACACTTTCTGTTCTTCAAAGTCACCATCCAGTTTATTCAGCAGATCATAATACGCAATTCCTCCGGTCAGATCACAGAATGCGGCAATATCAGAGAAATATGCCATTGCACGTGTTGCTCCTGCCGAATGTCCGGCCGTGGTAATGCGCATCTGCGTCCTGGATTTCTGCTCTGCAAGAATCTCCCGCAGGCGTTTCTCATCATCCAGCTTCGATGCAAAGATGATTTCTTCGATCATCTCAAACACAAAATCCAGCTTGTTATACAGCGTCCGTGCGCTTACCGTAAACATCGGGCGCATTTTCTGTACATCTTTATCCGGAAATACCGTAATACCGGTTCCGATACCGCCGCTATGGACATTGATCTCATTGAAAAGATCGCCATATGCATAATGTTCCGTATCGATCATTCCAAGTACATTTTTCAGAAGCCCTACATAAGGAAGATCCTCTTTTGAAATGCCTTCCAGTCCAAAAAACAGTGTCAGATAGGCAATACCGTTTGTTGGAACTTCATGCCACAGTACCGGTATCTTTCCATAAGACAGTTCTGTATTTACAAATGGTCTGCATTTCTTTGTGATATCCTGCCTTGTCAGCATCGGAATCTTTTCCAGTTCTTCCTGGGTAGATGGTGTCTGCTGGAATTTCTGGAGTTTCCGGGTCTTTTCGATCAGTTCCTGAAGCTCTGCTTCGCTTAATCCGGCTTTAAACTCTGCCAGCTTCCTTGCCGTTTCTTCCTCGATCTTCGCTGTCAGTCCTTTTTCCGGCTCTACGATCACCATAGCTGCATGCGGATTATCCAGCAGATACTTCTGTATCAGTTCCTCATAATAGCCACTTCCGACTGCGTCCCGCAACTTGTCATAAATGTCCAGTTGTTTTACATAAGCAAACGGTTCATCCTCATCGTACAGCCAACTGTCCATAATATCAATGCCATACATCAGACCCTTTGGATAAGAACCATAATCTGCTTCTCGGAAACGGAATTCCGAAGAATTGATACCGGCAAGCAGTGCCTTCTGATCAATGCCGTTCTTTACCGTATCCTCCAGTACGTTTCGGATCACAGAAAGGAACATTTCTTTATCAGCAAGATTGGCATTTTTTGCGATCACGGAAAAAGACGGCTGCAAAATGCCGCTCTCAAAGGAGCCCATGATATCTTTTCCGATACCGGCATCCAGCAATGCCTGTTTCAGCGGTGCCCCCGGTGCTGATAAAAGTGCGTATTCAAGAATGGAAAATGCTGTTACCAGTTTTACATCCAGACTGGTCCCAATGGATACATTCCAGGAAAGATAGGTATTATCCTGTTCCGATTCAGAAGCTGCGATCGAATATTTCCTGCAGATCTCATGCATCGTTTCAAATGGTTTCTGTACCGGAAGCACAGAATCGATTTCTTTTTTCTCATATGCACAAAGATATTCCTTATCCATCCACTGCAGCCTTTCACAGATATCCATTTTCCCGTAAAGATAGATATACGAATTGGATGGATGATAATACTTACTGTGAAATGCCAGAAAATCCTCATATCTAAGATCTGGTATGCACTGTGGATCTCCTCCGGATTCAAAGCCATATGGCGTATCCGGATAAAGTGCATTTAAGATTTCCCGATCCAGTACATCCTCCGGTGAAGAATAGGCCCCCTTCATTTCATTGTAAACAACACCGTTATAAGTAATATCATCTTCCGGTTTCTCAATCTGATAATTCCAGCCTTCCTGTCGGAAGATTTCTTCTTTTTTATAAATATTGGTTTTAAATACCGCATCCAGGTACACATGCATCAGATTTGCAAAATCTTTGTCGTTGCAGCTGGCAACCGGATACATGGTCTTATCCGAATAGGTCATCGCATTCAGAAATGTATTCAGAGAACCTTTGACCAGTTCTACAAAAGGATCTTTCGATGGAAACTTTTCACTTCCGCAAAGCGAACAGTGCTCCAGGATATGTGCCACTCCGGTGCTGTCTGTCGGCGGCGTGCGGAATGTAATATGAAATACCTTATTATCATCCTCGTTTTCAATATATAAAATCCGTGCACCACTTTTTTTGTGGCGCAGCAGATAACCTTTTGACTGAATATCGTCAAGCATTTCCTCTTTTACCAGTTCATATGCCTGCAAATCTTTGATTATCATAAAAAACCTCTTTTCTTATCATGTCTTTACACGGCCAATTTTGGCATTGAACAGCCCTCTGGAGCCATAATTGACGCGTTTGATACAGATTCCCCCGTTCGGGTAATGCTGCCCGTAATGACCGGAAGCACTGATCATAAAACCATTTCCCATATAAATGGCCACATGTCCAAGTGTGCTTCCATCGTAATAAAAAATAATATCACCCGGACGCATCTCAGACTGTTTCACACGCTTGCATGCTTTAAGGATCGCACTCATGAACGACGGCGGCATGCTTTTTCCGGCTGCCCGATAACAGCGGTTCACAAAATAAGAGCAGGCAACTCCACCTTTCATATTTGTTCCGTACTGTACCCCGTTACGGATACCTCCGTTCTCATGATAGGAACCTAAATATTTCAGTCCGTAGCGGAGCGCCTTTGCACTGTATTTATTATACTTGTTGACCATCTTTTTCATATCAAGTACCGACAGTTTGATATCTGTCACTTTGATATAAGCAGTTTTCCACGCTCCGTATTTTTTATTACCGGTATTTTTCTTGTGATGCAGATACACTGGAACCCACGCTGTCTTTTTTCCTTTACGGATGCGGTTCGGGTTGACCACCATGGCATCTCCGTACTGAATGCTGTACAGCTTTTTGCCTTTGGAGGAAGCGGCACTTCGCACGGAAATCCTCTTTCCTTTCGTTCCTACATATGCCATCACCAGATATCTGGATTCATCCTTTTTATAACGGTCCAGCAATATTTTGGAACCATCACTTTTTTTTGTTGTCTTTTTTGTTGTTTTTTTCTTTGTTGTAGTACTGGTCTTTGCCTGTACCTGCACCGGCAGAAGCGGTGCCATGCTGCCAGTTGCCAGCGAAAATGCCAGCATTGCGGCACAGATTCCGTTTTTTGTCCGTCTAAATTCCATTTTCCTGTATTGCCCTTACGGGCCTCTCCCTTATATAGTTGATGCTGTCAGAAACCTGACATTACTTTCTTATCTTAACACAGTTTTGTGTGAAAAAAAAGTGGACTCTCTTCTCTTCATTTAATAAAAACTGCATCCATGGCGGCCATGTTCTTTTACATAATAAAGTGCCTTGTCTGCGTCTTTAAAGATGCTCTCTCCCTTATTTTCACGGTCGGAAAAAGCCACTCCGACACTTAAGGATACGGCCGGAATCCCCTCCTCTTCTTTGGAAAGTTCTTCATTGATCGCATCAATCTTATCCTGTATCGTGTATTTCAGGTCACTTGTCATCTCCACCATGATCACAGAAAATTCATCTCCGCCGATCCGGCACACAAAATCAATGCTCCGGAACGTCATTTTCAGCAGATTTGCCACTCTTTTCAGGCTCGCGTCGCCGGCTGCATGTCCGTAGGTATCATTAACTGATTTGAAAATATCCACATCGATCAGGAGCAGTGCGAAAGACATCGCACCTTCTTCGTAAATATGTAAAATTTTTTCAAATGACCCGCGGTTCAGTGTGCCTGTCAGTGCATCATGCTCTGCCTGATGGCGGATCAGTTTCTGTGTCTCCTGATTCTCCTGATAGATTTTGTTATAAGTCTCTGCCAGCTTCTGCAGTTCACTGGCTCCGATCACCGGAAAGATTTCACCTTTTTTAATGTTTTCATTGTAACTGATCAGCGGTCTTACGACCAGTTTGCGTACGATCAGGCAGATTACAAGCGTCAGAATCACCTGAAGTACAATGCTGATCTCAAGTTTACGATACATATCAGAAAAAATTGAAGTTGCCCTTCCCTGCCGGTTTTTCGTCTGTTCGATCAGGCTGTCCATACAGGAAGTGACGCTTTCTTCTATCTCTGTTCTCGCTTCCTGATACGTATTGTCACAGACCATCTGCTGTGCTTTTTTTATTTTTCCCTCTGCGCCAAGCGCACTGTCCGTTTCGGAAAGCAGCACTTCCGCAACTTCCTGCGGCCATGTATTTTTATCCATGCCGGTCGCCTCTGCCACCAGACGCATGGCATAATATTCGCTGTTCATCAGTTCCTGCGAACAACTTAATGCTGCCTTTAAGGAACCAAACGTTTCTGTTTTATCAAAATATCGTTTCAGAGTATCCAGTGCCTTTTCTCTTCGTTTTGTAATCATCGCCTCTTCAAAATAGAGATCCATGTACTGAACTTCTCCCGTCATCACATAAAGCCGTACCTGCTCCGTAAGATAGTCAGAGCCATCCTGCAGCTTTCTGGCCGCATTCTCGCAGGCAATATACTGATCAGTCGCTGTTTCTAATACCTGAAATTCTTTCTGCCCCACAATCGAAACAAATGCAAACAAAACAGCCAGAATACAGGTAACTCCAATACTCCATGTACTTACCTTCTGCATCTTTATCTTCTTTTCCACAGGTGGCTCCCCCTTCTCCCTTTTTCTCTTCACAGGCGGAAAAAGTGCGATCCCATTTGGGTACCGCACTTCCCACTTTGGATATACTTATTGTTTACCTACGCATGCTTTACGCACTATATCCACAGGTATCATGGTAAATGCCAGCAGGATCACCGCAATCCAGCCCCTGATTCCAAACGGAACACAGCTGAACATTTCTCCGATCCACTGGAACGGAGCCAGCGGAACGATTGCCGCATTTACGAGCAATGCCTGCACGATTATAATAATCAGAAATACTTTCAGAAAATCTTTATTCTCATTCAGACCTGAAAAAATTGCAAGTCCATCGTCACGCACATTAAAGCCGTTGAACAAAGCCGCCACAATAAACAGTACAAAATAACCCGTCAGGTGCTGTTCCTCATTTGCAAACAGATTTGCAAAGAACGGCACTTTCAGATAGATAAAACTTACTACGGTAAGCCAGATTCCCATTGTGAGGATCTGTCCCATCATTTTTTTGCTTACAATACTTTCATCACGTTTTCGCGGTGCTTCTGCCATATATTCTTCTTTTGCCGGCTCATTGCCAAGCATCATCGCTCCCAGTCCGTCCATAACCAGGTTTACGAAGAGAAGATGTGTTACTTTCAGCGGTTCGTCCACACCGAAAAACGGTGCGATCGCACTGACCACAACGGCTGCCACGTTGATCACCAGCTGGAATTTACAGAATTTGAGGATGTTATGGTAGATGGTTCTTCCATAGAGGATCGCATCTTTGATAGATTTAAAATTATCATCCAGAATAACGATCTTACCTGCCTCTTTTGCTGCCTCGGTTCCGCTTCCCATCGCAAAACCAACATCTGCACGTTTCAGTGCCGGTGAGTCGTTGACGCCGTCACCGGTCATGCCGACTACCAGGTTCATCTCCTGACACAGGCGTACCATACGGGACTTGTCGGTCGGCAGTGCTCTTGCGATCACACGGATATGCGGTATGATCTTCTTCACTTCGTCATCGCTCATCTCATTGAGCTGTGCGGAGGAGAGTGCACGGTCACTGTCTCCTTTTAACAGTCCGGCATCTTTTGCGATCGCTACGGCTGTCTCAAGGCGGTCACCTGTGATCATAACAACCTGGATACCTGCTCCCTGTACTTCACGGATGGCTTCTTTTGCTTCCGGACGTACATCATCACGGATGCCCACCAGACCGATGATCACGATATCATCGTTGATGCTGTTCTCCACCATATCTTTTTCCGAATAGCCAAATGCCAGCACACGCATGGCTTTTGCTGCCAGTTCATCGATCTTGCGGTCCAGAACTGCCTTGTCCATGGTACAGATATTGCCGTCTGCATCCAGATATTTCACTGCATTTGCCAGAAGCTTCTCCGGTGCGCCTTTATAGAACGTTTTACCGGTGCTGTCGATGCGTGCCTGACTGAATTTATTTGCAGAGTTGAAAGACTGCTGTTTGGTTATTTTATATTCGCTGCTGTTCTCCAGCGTCTTGAATGTCTCCTCACCCAAAAACTTCATCAGTGCCTGATCGGTTGCATTTCCGCCGATGACTTTATGGGATGCATCAAACATGGACTGTGTATTCTTACCGATGGCAAGATCCACAAGACCTTTTACCTTGCTGTGTTTACTCAACTGTGCAATATCAATGGAATTGCCGTCTCCGGTAAAGAAATCGACCACTTCAAGCATACCTTTTGTGATCGTTCCTGTCTTATCACTGAACAGAATGTTTAAAGAACCTGCTGTCTCGATACCTTCTGCTTTTCTTACCAGGACGTTGTGGTCAAGCATCTTGCTTGTATTTTGCATCAGCACGAGGGAGATCATCAGCGGAAGTCCTTCCGGAACTGCACAGACGATGATGACAATTGCCAGAGAAAGAGCCCTTACAACATCTTTGACAACCGGTTCAATCCCCATTGCCAGGTACTGGGAAATTCCGCCCGCCTGCATAACAAAGTAAGCCAGGTAAAGTACGGCAATCAGAACCGCACCGATATAACCAAACGTGGAAATCTGTTTTGCAAGTTTGGAAAGTTTTACTTTTAAAGGAGAATCCGGCTCGTCTTCCTGCATCTCTTCTGCCATTTTTCCCATCATGGTCTTCAGTCCGACCTTGCGTACATCAAGAATACCTTCGCCGTCAAATATCACTGCTCCGCGGAACAGGGAGTGTGCATCGACAAAGGTGTCGCCTGTGATGTCATCTTCCAGCTGAAAATCCTCTGATGCTGCCGTTTTTTTGCATTCTTCTGCCTCGCCGTTCAGTGCGGAGTTGTCTACACGCAGTGCACCGTCAATCAGCACACCATCTGCCGGGATCTTGTCCCCGGACTGAAGCAGGATCTTATCTCCTACTACAACATCGTCCACATCAATTACGGTGATCATCCCGTTTCTGTGTACTTTACATTTGTCTTTTTCTGTATTCTCTTTTAATTCACGATACTTGGTATCACTTGCAACGCCCGTCTTTGCAGACACAGTTGCTACGATCAGTACTGCTACAATCGTTCCAAGCGGCTCATAAATCTCTGCATATCCAAAGAAAAACATCACGATCATCAGTGCGGCAATTGCCAGCAGGATCTTGATCATTGGATCGCTGAACGTCTCTTTAAACTCATCCCAGAACGTGGTAGGTTCAGAATCTGGAATCTCATTGGAACCAAACTTGCTTCTGGATTCCTCTACCTGTTTGTCTGTCAATCCATTATACTTCATCTCTTTGTCTCCTATTTTATTTTTTCTGTACACCTCTGTAATCCAGCAGGGGCTATATCAGATGGGAGAAACTATCCGATGTCACCTCACATCTGATTATAGTCTCTCCCATTTCTTATTACATCATACCAAGTGACTTTTATCTCTGAAATCTTGCTGCCATTTCACCGATACCGCCATCTCTTGTTCCCTGTCCGATTGCTCCGAACTTCCATTCGCCGTTATAACGGTAAATCTCTCCAAAGATCATGGCTGTCATGCCAGAATAATCTTCTGACAGGTCGTATTTCAGGATTTCCTGATCATTTCTTCCATCCACCAGACGGATAAAAGCATTCTCGATCAGTCCGAAATGCTGTTTTCTCTGTTCTGCCTGGTAAATGGTTACAACAATCACAATCTTGTCATACTCAGCCGGAACACGGTCCAGATCGATCACGATCTGTTCGTCATCTCCTTCTCCTGCGCCGGTCAGGTTATCGCCCATATGGCGTACCGTTCCGGAACTATGTGTCAGATGATTGTAAAAGACCAGATCATCTTTTCCTTCCAGTCTGCCGTTCTTCAGCAGAAGTGCGGATGCGTCACAGTCGATCGGTGCCGGTTTTGGTGCAAAAAATCCGCCTTTTCGTTTTACTTCATCCCATCCAAGTCCTACGATTACTTTGGATAACCCCTGTTTTTCTTTGGACAGGCTCACTTTCTGTCCTTTTTTCAAACTGATTGACATAGGTGAATACCCCCTTTCGACTCTTTCGAATCTTCTGTAATTATTCTGCGTCGATGCCGTAATGACCGCAAAGTGCTGCCAGGCCGCCCTGGAAACCACTTCCGATCGCATTGAACTTCCACTCACCGTTATGCTTGTACAGCTCACCTACTACAACGGCTGTCTCGATAGAGAAATCTTCTCCCAGATCGTAACGGATCAGTTCCTGTCCATTTGACTGGTCTACGATACGGATAAATGCATTGGATACCTGTCCGAAATTCTGTCTTCTGGCATCTGCCTCATAGATCGTAACCGTAAATGCGATCTTTTCGATGTTTGCCGGAACTTTTGTCAGGTCGATCATGATCTGCTCATCATCACCTTCGCCGCCTCCTGTTAAGTTGTCTCCCATATGCTCCACACTCTCAGAAGGATGTTTTAAGTTTCCATAGAAAATAAATTCTTTTTCTGTCGGGCATTTTCCGTTTGCTCCGCACAAAAATACCGAAGCATCCAGATCAAAATCTGCTCCTGTATCAAATGCATTGACATCCCATCCAAGTCCTACCATAATGCTTTTCAGTCCCGGATTTCCTTTTGTCAGGCTTACCTTCTGTCCTTTTGATAAATTGATTGGCATAACGTTTTCCTCCTTTAATAGGTTTTTATATTTAAGATGAGTTATATCACCTTATAATACGATTTGCAAGACTAATATTTCTTATCCGGCATATGATATCTCTGGTTAAACTCCTGCTTGATATGCTCCAGTCTTACCTGATCTTCCGTTCTCTGTTTTCTTGCATTCTCCTGGATCTGTCTCGTTTCATCGATTCCATTGACGATCGTTCTCCAGGTTGTCTCCAGCGTCTCGATCTTGATCGAGCTTCCGGAAGCAAGCTGTGCAGTCATCTTCGACTGCTGCACGGTATTCTGTGCATTTTTGATCAGCATTTCATTCGTCTTTTTATCCAGTGCGGAAATAGCCTCTGCCTGGATTTTCTGACGCTTGAGCATGATCGCCTGTGCGAGTGCCTGTTTAAATACCGGCAAGGTAATGATAAACGCAGAATTGATCTTGCGCACCAGGTTCATATTGCTGAATTCCATGGTCTTGATCATCGGGATGGACTGCATCGCCACATTTTCTGCGGTACGAAGATCCTGTGTTCTCTGTTCCAGCATCAGAAGTGCCTGATTGAGGCTGGTCAGTTCAAACTGGATCGACTGATCTCCGGTTGCCTCCATATCTGCCTGACGCTGTGCGATATACGCTTCCAGTTCCTGGCATCCCTGCTCACCTGCGAGAATATATTTTACAAGTTCATGATAATAATTGACGTTTGCTTCAAACATGGTATTGAGTTTGCGGTTCGACTGTTTGATCTCTGATTCATACTGCTTTAACTGTACATAAATCTTGTCAACCTCATCTCCCATGGTATGATATTTGGCAAGGATTTTGTCCATCTGCTTTCTGAGGTTTCCAAATAATTTGCCAAACAGCCCCGGATTATCTTTCAGTTCATCCGGATCAAATTTTTCCATAATCTTTGCCAGCGTATTGAGCATCTCACTGGTATCATCAAGCTGCGACATTTCCATGCTGTTTAATACAACATCTGATGCTTTGGAAATCTCTTCTGCCACCTCTGCCCCAAACGATACGATCGTCTCCAGATTGTTGACCTCGATCGTACTTACGATCGCATCAACTTCCTGCGAACCAACCAGCTCGCTGTTCATCTGTTTACGATCTTCTACAATATCGTAAGACTGTACTGTCTCCAGTTCTGTGGTAGCCGCTTCCCTTACTGGTACTTCTGTTCTTCCTAAGTTAAGTCCCATGCACTACTCCCTCCTGAATAATCGTTCACGCCAAGTTTTCGGGCGTACACTGGATGGAACTGCACGAAAATCAGGTATGCTCAGATCATACAGATACTCCCCGATCTGGTGCTCCTCCATCTGTCTGCGGTTATAAAAAGTTTCTATATTCTGATATCCGGTCGGGATAAAAAACAGAATATCAAATCCCGCCAGATTCAAAAACGCAATCAAGATCGCATCTTCCAGTGAGATCGTCTTTTCACCGGTATGGATGTAGATCAGTTTTGGATTCTTTTTTGTAAAATCAAATCTCTGAAGCAGACGCAGGATCTCTTTTGGAAGATTGAGTACCGTAGATATGATCGTATACTCCGTTCCATTTTCAAAAGTTCCTTTGATCAGCTTCTGTTCAATCAATACCTGAAGCTTGTCTAATATGTGCTCCTGCACTTCATCCCGCAGAAATCCATATGGATATGAAGGATGATTTTTGATCCGGCTTTTCTGAAGCCGTCCATTTTTATAAAATTCCACCGCAAATGGCTTCATTGGATTCTCTTCCAGCGGTTTGATATACGGAATACTGCGTATTACGACCGTATCTTCGGTAATCAGTTCTTTGACGGATGCCCAGTATTCGGAAACTTTTCCATCTCTGACACCGGAAATCTTTGCAAAAATAACCGGAAGGTTTACCTTTTCTTCCGTCGTACTGAAATTCGGCCGGTATCGTACTTCTTCTTTCCAGAGGAGCGGAATCTCCTCATACATGGTCTGAAGATTTATGACATCCGCATAACGGTACTGCTGGTTGCGGTACATCCCGGAATCCTGATACATGATCGTATCCAGATCCCGTTCTGCATGATAGGCAGCCGTCCCCATCCGTACATCGGTATTTTCTTTCGGGAAATGCCCTGCCTGAAGCCGCTCCGGATAATGCACTTCGTACAGCAGTGGATCCTGAATCTGCTGTACATTGCTGCACCCGGGATCAAGGATCAGTACATCCACCGGCAGCCTTGCCAGCATTTTCACAAACAGGATCTCAAAACTGCTGTTACACGCTCCCATGTGGATAAAACAGCCAATATCCGTTTTATGCCAGCCCTGAAAGAGTCCTGACAGATAACGCTGCATAAAGCAGATCAGGTACACTGCCTTATTCATCAGTTTGTTCTTATTTTCCTGCGGATTTTCTGACTCCTTCAGCATCACATCCAGAAATGCTTTTACCATAAGTCTTTGCAGTTCGGGATTGGCAGGATAAGACAGGTTCGCAGAAAGATCCATCAGCATACTTTCCGTATCCGGATAATTTTTCCTTGGAATCTTCTGGATCTCTTCCGGTGTCGGCGGCTTTATCTGTCCGTCCACTACAACAACATTACGCTTCTGTGCCTGAAGTTTCTGATAAAACTGATACCATTCATTTAAACAGGTCAGACGATCCTCCACACCGCTGATCTGACAGTACGCATTGTAATAAAAGTCCGGATCGCTTCCTCTTTGTGCAGGCTCTTTGCACATATCCGTAAGAATCTGATTTCCCGTCAGCCAGACATTGGTTGCATTCCGAAGCGTCGGCTTTTTCCCATAAAGGCGCTCACGCTCCATTTTTTTTTTCTGTTCTTTCCGAAGCTGTGCAAGGGAATAATTTTCCGGAAATGGCTGAGAATCTGAAAGAATAAAGGGCAGTGACCAGTCATTCCGCGGATCCAGTTTCGCATAACTGCTATCCCCATGATACTGTAACAGAACAATATCACATCCTGCATGACACAGGATTTCCAGAAGCATCAGTTCATAATGGCTGACCTCACCTTCGTAAAGAATCTTTGGAATCTGTTCTTCTCCAAGCAGATTGAGGATGCGCTCAAACTTATAATAAAGCCAGCACATAAACTTAATATAGGCATTTTTCAGCATGCCTTCGGTCTTGCCCTCTTTTTGCATGGAAAGGAAAAAATCATACATCGATGCTGCAATGCTGTGTCTCTGGTAATCATTCATACGCGGCAGCCATTTTTTCAGACTGGTATCCAGAAAAGACTCTGACATCTGAAATGCCATCCCCATAATTTCCCCGTAATAGGACAGATTCTGTTCCGTTGGATTGGGGATACGCCCCTCGATCACAACACCACGTCCTCTGGCAGACTCATAGTATCTTTCTATAAAATCCGCTATCTCACTGTTGTATCCACTGATACGGTAAAAATAAACGCCTTTCCCTTCTCTTGCGGAAAGTTCTTTAAAAAAATCCGGAATCTTGTTTATTCTCTGCTGTCTGAACATAAGTAAATTACGAATGTCGCCCTCTCTTGTTGTTTCAACTCACGTTGTTAAAATGACCTGTAACTCATAATACCATTCTTTGCATCTCTTTTCAAGTCTTTTGCATACCGTTATCTGCGTGACATTTTTCTCATTTTGTCGTATACTTTTCCCAGATTCTTCCTTTGCGGACACAGAAATATGCTCCGCAGGAATTGTTTCAAAAAGGAGGTGTTTTTATGCCGCTTCATAGCGAAGCTGCCGCAAAATTCAACCATGTGACTTCCAGGGCAATGGACCATACGACCATCCACACGCTCAACCGTGTGACCTCTTCCAAAGCCACTTCCACGCAGCCTAAGACTTCTTCTCCCATTCAGGCTACTGCCACCACCGCTTACGGTATGACACAGAAGCTTCCTGAACTGCTCAATCCTACGCAGAAAGGGCAGAAAGTCCTGCTTGGCGATGGTGTTTCCATCGGTAAACTAAAAGTCTGCTTTGGCTGGAATACCACAAACCCGGAATGCGATGTGGATGTCTCTGCCTTTCTTCTTGGCAGCAACCAGAAAGTTCCAGGCGATGACTGGTTTGTCTTTTACGGGCAGACAGAAAGTCCGGATGGAAGCGTTACTTTTTCTGCTGAAGAACCCGTAGACCGTGAATCCATCTCCATCAACCTGTTCCGGTTAGATCCGTCTATTACAAAAATTGTATTTGTGCTGACGATCAATGATGCACTGGCAAAGCATCTGCATTTTGGCATGCTCAAAGATGCCTATATCCGGATTATTGAAACTGGCTCTTACCGGGAACTGGTCAGTTTCCCGATGCTGGAATATTACAACAATGTAATTTCTATGATGATCGGAGAAATTTATCTGTATAATGGAAAATGGAAATTTCATGCGATCGGAGATGGCGTAGTCCGTGATCTTGCCGGATTATGTGAACTTTACGGTGTCCAGGTCGTTTAAAAGGAGGATATTATGTTGACATTTGAAGTAATCAATGAACTGAGTCTGAAAGTTACCTGCAGTGGAAGCGATATTCTGTTTGCAAAGGCAGGTTCTTTCATCGCCGGTAAAAATCCCGGCGGCAAAAACTACAGATTCGAAAAGGTTCTGTTAGGACCGCAGAGTAATCTGATGCAGGCTGCACTTGGCTCTCTTACCAGGCGCGTTACCGGAGAAAATCTCCCTCTGATGAAAGTTACCATGAATGGAGATTCGGAAACTTACTATGCAAACTACGGGCAGCACATTGTCGTATACAAACTGGCACCCGGTGAAGTCGTTTCCGTTGAATCTGAAAATATTCTTGCTTTTACACAGGACTGTGATTACAGCGTACGTTTCATCGGAAGTGGTATCTTTTCCCAGAAAGGGCTTGCCACTTCCACCCTGACCGGTGCCGGTCCAAACGCTTATGTGGCAGTTCTTTCCGATGGCAATCCAATCGTTCTTGACAACACAAAAACACAGACAACATTATCGGTTGATCCGGATGCTGTAATCTGCTGGATGAGCCGTCATGGATATGGCGATCCTCAGATCCGGACCGATCTTTCCTGGAAAAACCTGATTGGTCAGGCTTCCGGCGAATCTTATGCCTACGAATGGTCCGCAAGCAATCCGGTCTGCGTTCTGCTTCAGCCTTCAGAACGGCGCGGCGGTATCCGCGTTGGAATCGACTAAATGCATATCAGCTTTTGACCGCAGCATCTTCGCTTCATGTAAAAAGACCGCAGGGCATTTCGCTCTGCGGTCTTTTCTATTCTATAGGATCAGAAAATACTGATCTTCTCATTATTCTTCTGTCTTATCTGCACCATACAGTGTGATCAGTTTGTTCAGGTATTCATAACGAGCTTTTGCTTCTGCTTCATTCTTAGCGAACAGTTTCTTAGCTTTTTCAGGGTTTGAACGCATCAGGGAGTTGTAACGAACTTCGCCGTTCAGGAATTCCTGATATTCTCCTGTCGGAGCCTTGCTGTCCAGAGTGAATGCATCTTTTCCTTCTGCTTTTGCAGCCGGATTGTAACGGAAGCAATGCCAGTAACCAGCTTTTACTGCCAGTTCTTCTTCTGTCTGAGCTTTTGCCATACCTTTCTTGATACCATGGTTGATACATGGAGCGTATGCGATGATCAGAGATGGTCCCGGATATGCTTCAGCTTCTGCGATTGCTTTTACAGTCTGGTTGAAGTCAGCACCCATGGAGATCTGTGCTACATATACATATCCATAGCTCATTGCGATGCTTGCCATATCTTTCTTCTTAACTTCTTTACCACCTGCTGCGAACTGTGCTACTGCACCGGTCGGAGTAGATTTGGAAGCCTGTCCACCTGTATTGGAGTAAACTTCTGTATCGAATACCATGATGTTGATATCTTTGCCGCTTGCCAGTACGTGGTCAACGCCGCCGAATCCGA
>CAJMMS010000001.1 GCA_905214675.1 uncultured bacterium | reverse complement strand
AAAAATAATCGGTGATTTCCTTTTCGTACATGCGCCAGGAAACCACCGACAAATTTTTATTTAACACTTCTTTTTTATACTACGGAATCGCTATCTCCACATCATTTGCAGTAAGCGTCTCCACCTGACTCCAGTCCACCATGCGGTTAAACACGATCTTGAGGGTATCTCCGTTCTCCATTTCTCCGCAGAGATAGTTGGTATTGTCCACATTCTCATCCAGAATCGTGTATTCGCTTCCGTCTTTGTATTTCAGCACCAGTTTTTTCAGGTAATACGGATCGACAAAGGTCTGTCCGTCCTCTTTCTGGATCTCGTCATCCAGTCCGAATCCATTTGCCAGATTCAGGGAAAGTGAAAGTGCTGAGTACGCAAACTGTTCTTTGTTATTTTCCGGATTCGCTACGCTGGTCAGCGGCATTTTTCCGATTCCAAGTGCAATGTTTTCCTGCTCTGTTGCCATATCGCCTTCTTCCCTCTCTGAAACCGGCTTGCCGTACTGCTCCAGATGGAGTGTCAGATCGGTATTCTGCTCAGAGCAGACATAACTGGAGTAGAGATAATAGCAGGTATCGGTGCTCTTTTCGCTGTCAATCGTCATTTTATCTGCCACCAGGCTTTCATCTGCACCTTCCAGATAGAAATAGAAATCGCGGTCCTGTGTAAAATAGGCACCGTTTGTCTCATTCGTTCCTTCGTCTGCATGAATGGCTTTGATCCCGTCTGGATTTTCCAGTTTCAGTGACAGTACTCCGGCATTTCCATCGGAAATATTGTTGATGATCGTCAGGGTGTAATCCCCGATCTGACGCGTGATGTTCAGATCTTCGACATACGGCTCCACCAGTTTTTCTGCCATTGCCTCATCGACTGCCACGTATTCTCTGGATGGCATCGTCACAGTCGTTCCGCCTTTTCCATTATCCACCACAGTGTCATAAGCTTCTTTTGTTGTACGGCTCTGCTGCCCGAAAACATTGCCGAGCAGATCGGTATGACTGCTGATATAGGCAGCTCCTACGGTTGTTCCGGAGATCAGAAGCACGGCAAGTGCCACAGCTGCTGCCATGCTTGTATGCTTTTTGCCACGCTTCTTTGCTGTTTTTGCATCCCTTCGGATCTGTGCATAGGTTTCCTGCATCCGGTTTTCCACTTTTTCTGATATAGTAACGTCTTTTTTTAATGTATCCTGTAATTCTTTTTCTGTATATAACATATACTCCAACCTCCTTATACCATGATGCCAGGGTCAGAAACCGTATGGCCTCTTTTCCTCTTAACATCATCCATAAAAGCAAATTTTTAAAGTATCAACTGACTTCTCAGATTCTCTCTGCCCCTTCTAAGTCTGCTCTTCACCGTGTTCTCACTGAGATCCAGAATCTGTGCAATCTCTCTTGTTCGAAATCCCTGTCCATAATACAGAAGAAATATATGTTTATATTTCTCCGGCAGACAGGAAAGCATCTCATAAAATTCTGCATCGGACTCTGCCTGCGGCTCTTCGCCCTGCATGGAAAAATCTTCCGCGGCAATGCAGCGTTTCCGTTCTCTTAACACATTGTTGCAGTTGTTGATCAGGATTCTGGTCAGCCACGTCTTAAAATAAGCTGCCTTTTTCAGCTCGCCTATGTGTTCCCACGCCGAAAGTGTGGTCTCCTGCATCACATCTGCCACATCTTCTTCGTTTTTCAGATAAGCTTTTGCGACTTTGTAGAGATCCATCTTGTATTTTTCGATCAGAGCGACAAAGGCATCGGCATCTCCCCTCTGTGCCTGCTTTACCAGAAACATTGCTGTTCCCCCTTTCGTTTTGCATCTTTCACTTATTAGACGAGGCTGTGTGCCATTTGGGTGCATATACAGAAAAAGTTTTTTACTCGCTTACGATTTTATAGTATTCTCTGGCGGTGATCAGGTACACGATCACATAAAATACGGCAAATACCAGAAAAGTCAGTACCGTACAGATGACCAGCAGATTCACATCCCAAAGCCCAAAACCACCCATCAGGATTTCTTTGACCAGATGGAACGCAAAACAACTGTGGATTCCGGCTGCTGCAAGCGGCAGGAAGAACACCATCAGTACCTGGCTGTGGATAGAGGCGTTGATCTCACCCCGTTCCATACCGATCTTTTTAAGGATTGCAAAGCGTTCTTTGTCTTCATAACCTTCGGATATCTGTTTGTAATAGATGATCAGGACGGTTGCCATGACAAAGAGAAGTCCCAGAAAGATTCCAAGGAAAAACAGTCCGCCGTACAGGGTGTAAAATTCCGCTCTGCTTTCTGTCCTGTTCTCGATTCCATACACAAAAGCGTGTGGTGCATCTTTTTGTTCTCCAAGATAAGCATGCAGACTGCTTGTCAGTTCCTGTATTTTTTCTTCCGGAAGATCCACATCAAAGCTGTATTCATATTTTACTCTCGATGCGTTTTCTCTGTATACTTCTTTGTTTATTTTCCAGAAATCCTGCAGCTGTGCAAAATCTTTTACCACGATACGGTATACCGGATTTGCATAAAATTCCAGTCCGGTATCTCCCATCCTGGTATCCTCCGGCAGGTGTTTCACTTTCCACTTCATATTGTTGACAGAGAACGTGTCCTGCTGCAGTGGGACATCTTCCAGAAATACCAGTGCTTCTCCATCCTTTAATGTCTCGTTCTTTTTTGTTTCCCGGTTATAATCTTCCAGCGTGACTGCCTGCAGCATGCACAGATTTTCAAAATCTTCAGAGCCGTAGATTCTGCTCGATGTAATCTGGACATTTCCATCCTTCTGCAATGCAGCCACATCGATCACTGTCTGGCTTCCTTCGTTTTTTATGTCAATGTTGTTATCTTTCAGGTAATTTTCTGCATAAGTACCGATTTCTTTTAATTCTTTTTCAAACTGTGCACTGTCATCCGGTTCCGTTCCAAGGCTGAGTGAAATTCTGAATTCCTTCGGATAATGCAGATACAGCGAATGCTCCTGTCCGACATAAAGACTTGTTGTAGAAGAGATCAGGAGCAGGACTCCGGTTGACATGATGCAGATCAGAGAAAGACTGACCGCATTCTGCTTCATGCGATAAATCATTCCGGAAACCGAAATAAAATGATTTGTTTTATAATAGTAGCGTTTGTTTTTCTGCAGCAGTTTCAGAAAGGCAATGCTTCCTGCCGTAAACAGGGAAAACGTTCCGACAATAACGAGAAGTACTGCCACAAAAAAAGTATTCAGCCCGGTCATAACATTATCTGCCTTCAGTGCAAGGATATAGCCGCCCGCAAGCGTCACGATACCAAGCACTGCCAATGGCCATTTTGTTTTCGGCATTTTTTCACCGATCTGACCGCCTTTTAGCAATTCAGCCGGCCGTACCATGTAGATCAGGCGGACGCTGTTAAAGAAGATCAGAAGAAAGATCACTGTAAAAAGTCCGATGGTTTCTGCCAGCGTAAAAGCACTGACTTCCACACCGATCACAACCTCCATCTTCAGGATTTTCAGAAGTCCCAGAAAAACCAGCTTGGAAAACAAGATTCCGCATGCGATTCCAAACAGGATCGAGAGTATTGCCGTATAGATTGTTTCCCACAGCATCACACGGCTGATGTGGCGTTTTTCCATACCTAAAATGTAATAAAGACCAAACTCTTTTTTCCTGCGTTTCACAAGGAAACTGTTTGTATAAAATAAAAACAGAACTGCAAAAATCCCAACTACAACGCTTCCAAATATCAGCACAATTTTCATTGTTGCCCCGCCTCGCATTTTATTCAGTACAGAATTTGTGGAAAGGCTGGACATGATATAAAACATCATGATCGTTGCAATGCAGGTCAGAAGATACGGAAAACAGGTCTGTCTGTTTTTCTTCAGATTTGTCAGTGCTATTTTCGCATAAAAGAATCGTTTCATGCCTCTTCCCTCCCTGCTGTGATCAGCGTCAGTGTATCGGAAATCTTCTGTAACATTTCTCTCTGACCGGACATACCGCGGTAGATCTGATGATATACCTCGCCATCTTTGATAAACAAAACCCTGGATGCATGGCTTGCCGCCTGAATGCTGTGTGTTACCATCAAGATGGTCTGTCCTTCCCGGTTGATGGACTCAAACAGATCCATCACACCTGCCGCCGCTCTGGAATCCAGTGCCCCGGTCGGTTCGTCCGCCAGGATGATCTTCGGTTCTGTGATCAGTGCCCTTGCGATCGCTGCACGCTGTTTCTGACCGCCGGACACTTCATACGGATATTTCTCCAGAAGCTTTTCAATGGACAGTCTGCGTGAAAGTTCCATCATTTTCGGTGCCATCTCGCTGTATGTTTTGCCGGATAAGACCAGCGGAAGCATGATGTTGTCTTTCAGCGAAAACGTATCCAGCAAGTTGAAATCCTGAAAAACAAATCCAAGATTGTTTCTGCGGTACATGGCAAGCTGCTTCTCCGGAATGCTGCCCATATCCACTCCGGAAAGCAGAACTTCTCCGGCTGTCGGTTTGTCGAGCGTTGCCAGAATGTTCAGAAGCGTCGTTTTTCCCGAACCGCTCTCTCCCATGATCGCCACAAATTCTCCTTCTTCGACAGAAAAATTCACATCCGAAAGTGCCTGCACCTGCGTGCCGCCGAATCTTGTGGTATATATTTTTTTCAAGTGTGAAACATTTAATAATTCCATTTCCAGTCCTCCTCGCAGCTCTTTTGCTGCACCTTTCTTGTGCTTTATCATGTCACACGGATTGCTCTGTACTTCCTCAATCCGCATCCTTATTGTATAAAAATGGGAACTGCAAATCCATCGAAATGGCTTACAATTCCCTCATCCAACCTTACATTCGTGTAAGCTTTCAGTAATCCCGGACTGGATCGACTGCAAGGTCCAGATAAATACGCGTTCCTTTTCCAAGCTCGGAGCTGGCATAAATGCGATGTCCCAGCATTTCCGT
This sequence comes from uncultured bacterium, assembly GCA_905214675.1. Taxonomy (GTDB): domain Bacteria; phylum Bacillota; class Clostridia; order Lachnospirales; family Lachnospiraceae; genus Hominisplanchenecus. The sequence continues at coordinate 98,365 of CAJMMS010000001.1, read as the reverse complement.
GGTCTGCCTGCACAGGGCAAGTCCGATACCGGTGGCACGGTTCTTGATCCTGCCGTTATAGCCGGTGTATCCCCATTCAAAGATACGCGGCAGATCTTCCGGACGGATTCCCATGCCGGTGTCTTCCACGACCAGCGTTTTTTCTTTTTCCGGATCCAGATAAATAGAAATTTTTCCTTTCTGGGTATATTTCACAGCATTGGTAAGCACCTGCTCCAGCACAAAGATCAGCCATTTTTCATCGGTCAGCACATCCGTTTGCAGATCACCAAGTTCCAGAGCAAGCCTGGTCTGCCGAAACAGAACACCGGTCTTTTTCAGTGCTTTTTTGACAATCATTTCCAGGCTGTAATGGTCAAATACCAGATCTTTTTGTCCGCTCTCCAGGCGTTGATACTGAAGTGCCGCCTCCACATACTGTTCGATCCGATAGATCTCTCCGGCCATGGCACTGCGGTCCAGTTCTTCCTCTTCTAAAAGCAGGCGAAGTGCAGCGATCGGTGTCTTGATCTGGTGTGACCACCTTATGTAATAGCGATTTGCCTCACTGATCTGACATCTCGCTTCCTGCCGGGCGTTTTCCCACTGTCTTCCCAGCATCTCTGCAAGATTCTGATATTCTCTTTCTACGGCATCTTCCGGCTTTCCAAAGTGTTCCATTTCCAGATAAACTTCCACCTCTTTTCGAATCGTTTTTAACTGCTCACACTTTTTTCTTTTCCGTACTTCATCGATACCTGTCCATCCTCCGAAAATCAGAATGATAAATACACTGCTGTAAGCCCACGCTTCTGTCGGTATCGCATAAAGATAAAACAAAAGGCTTTCGATCAGAAGCAGCATCAGGGCAACCATCACCTTTTTCATCCGATCTGCTCCTCCCTGATCTGGTAGCCAAGTCCTTTTCTCGTCTCAATAAATCCGCAAAGTCCGATTTCTTCCAGTTTTTTGCGAAGTCTTGTCACATTGACGGTCAGTGTATTGTCGTCGATAAAATTTTCCGACTCCCATAAAGAACGCATCAGTTCTTCTCTGGAGACCGGTCTTTTCGGATTTTTCATCAATACCTTTAAGATTCCAAACTCATTGCCGGACAGTTTCAGTTCTCTGTCCTGATAATGCAGAACTGCTTCCGTCAGATCCAGTGTCACATTTCCGACACAGCAGAGTGATTTTTCCGATACAAATGCATAAGACCGTCGAAGCACTGCCTGTATTTTTGCGACAACCACTTCCATACTGAACGGTTTTGCCAGAAAATCATCCGCCCCCATGTTGATCGCCATGACAAGATTCATGTCATCCCCCACCGATGAGATCACAATGATCGGAGCATCGCTTACTTTTCGTATCTCGCTGCACCAGTAATAGCCATTGAAAAACGGAAGTGTCAGATCCATCAGCACCAGATCCGGTTTCCATTTTGCAAAGTTTTCCATCACACGGTCAAAATCCACCGTGTCAAACACTTCATATCCCCATCGCTCCAGTTGCCGTTTCAGAACACGCGTGATCGTCGTGTCATCTTCTACCAGCATGATACGATAATGATTCTTTTTCTCATCTTCCCGAAAATCCTGCATATACTTTCTTTCCTCTCTTCGAAAAATGCCCCTGTATTGCCTGATTGCAGCGTAATCCCCGCAATTCTGTCTCTGTTTGGCATTTGCATTTTTGTTGCAAAAGCCACTATTATTTTTTACCGATTGTGGTATACTAACCATGAAGATATCGAATTCTTCTTCGTATCTTCCGGCATTTCAAAGCCAGTATAGCATGAATTACAGATCTGCAAAAGAAAGGAATGATTTTTTATGTTGACTTTTACAAGTGAAAACTTTGAAAAGGAAGTACTTCAATCAGATAAACCTGTTCTCGTCGATTTTTTTGCTACCTGGTGCGGCCCATGCAAGGCTATGCATCCGGTTCTGGAAGAACTTGACAAGGAAGCGGATTTTAAGGTTGGTCAGGTCGATATTGATGAGTACCCGGAACTGGTAAGTAAATATCGGATTCTGTCCGTCCCGTTTTTTATTGTATTTAAAAATGGAGAAGTTGCCGGAAAAACGATCGGTGTTCAGTCCAAAGAGGAACTTCTGGCACTGATCCGCGGCTGATAAATATTACATTTATGCAAAAATTTTTCTCCACAACTTTAGGAATCCGGATCTGATCTGATAATCATCTTCCCGCCAGTCAAACAGGCTGTTGTATTCTTCTTCGGTGAGGATGTTTTTCAGTTCCTGTTTCTTTTCATCCGGTACGATGGCATTTACGCTGTCAGCAAAGCAGAGGCTGGGGTAAAGCACACACCACCAGTTTCTGCCTTTTGCTTTTCCGATACAGACTCGCAGTGCCTCATAAGTTCCCGCCGGGAAGGTACAATCTCCGTAGGTTTTCATCGGAAAATAGCATTTTTCCAGACGCACGCTCACGGGATAAGCATATCCCTGTTTCTGGATCTCCTGTTCTGCCTCAAAGCGGATCTTTTCCTGATTTTCTGCGATGCACTCTTTTGTTTCCGTCACATCTTCTGCCCCATCGAGAAGTTCCTTCATATAATCCACCAGCCGGTCTTTGACTGCCAGTTTCAGTCTCTGGTCTTCTTCGCTGTCGCTGTTTGGCAGCACATGAAAACGCAGGATTTCTTTTGCGATCCCCTGCTGGATCTGATCTGCTGTCTCTTTTGTTGTCTGTTTTTCTGCTCCATGGATTGTTTTTGTTGCTTTTATTGTTTTTGTTGCTTTCGTTGTTTTTGTTTTCTTTGCTGTATTTTCGTTTTCTGTTTTATCTAAAACATTGAGGTAGTTCTGCGGCACAAGTTTGCCATCCTCTTCTTTGAGTTTTAAAATTTTATGTTCCCCGCTTCCGTTGTGCAGGCGGTACAGAAGACTTCCAAGTGTGGCAACTTCTCTTTTATAGTCTGTGCTTTTCTGATAAAATCCGGTTAAATCCTGTGCTTCTTTTCTCTCCTGCTTTTCTTGTCGTTCCAGTGCTTTGTCATCTGCCGTAAAAAAATAGATATTTCTCGAAAAAGCCGGTCGCTTCTCCAATGCCAGCAGGATTTCTCCCAGTTTTTCATCATCTTCCGCCAGATCATCTTCCAGCAGGACACAGCGTACCTGTCCGTAATCCAGGTATTTGCTGCTTTTGTCCTGCTCTGTCTGCAAAGATTTTTCAAACGGGATCGCACTGTCCCTTATCACAAGCGTGTCCGGAAACTCCCGTTCCTCCAGTTCCCTTCCGCAGCCACTAAGACAAAAGGTCAGCAAAATCCAGGCGATGCCAAGGAACATTCTCCGGATTTTTTTTCCTTGTATCTTATCTCTTTTTCTGTCCGCTCTTTTTTGTATGCGCTCTTCCTTCATATGCTCTCCCTTCCTGTCTTGTCTGTAAAATCTGATTTTATGGATGTCAGATTCAAAAAACTGAAGCTACAACTTTCCCGTACATGGGCATTTCTATACATAGGTTTTATTTACTTTTTCATTTGCAGTATATTTTTTCTTATAAATCCACATAATGCTACTGCCATAGTGATTCCAATAAATCCCAGGCTCACCAGCACATACATCTGCACGCTCTTTTCACAGGATGGGCTTACGCACGCCGCCGCACTTGCTGCCGCTCCCATCATCCACCATTTCCACTTCTTCTTTTTTCCGGGCAGGAGTCGCTCACTGCAAGTCCCAAGAACAGAAAATCCCGATACCAGTGCCCCACAGACCATGCCAAGAAAGAATACTGCAAACAGTACATCCCACCTCTGCAAAAAAATTCCTCGGATTTTGGAAGTGCTCATCGCAGTAATGACAGGAAATGGCAGGGCACGGATGCCGCCGGCTCCAAAAATGGCCTGCAAAAGAAACAAAAGCAGCAGACTTCCAATCAGCATACTCCCTGTTGTTTTCCGGAAAACTCCTCTGCTTTGTTGTTCTTCTGTTTCTCTTTGCAAAAATACCTCACACCCAAGGCCTGCAAAAACAGGCAGCATGACGATACCCGTAATCCATACGGTACCAGAAGCAGATGGCCGCATCATTTCTCCAAGTGTCCCAAACTGTCCGCCTCGGAGCGTAAGTGTCGCCAGGACCAGAAGAAGCAGCACTACCGGGAAAGTCAGGATCGGACAGAGCACTTCCAGAAATTTTGCCCGGACTTCCAGCCTGTGGTCTGCCGCAAAACTGCAGACGGCTGCCGCCGGCAAAATCAGCATCCATATTTTCTGTTCCGGCAGAAGGAAACATTGTGCTACTTCAGCAAACAGGCGAAGTAAAAGAAGCACATCTGCAAAACCGTAAATCCAATATGCAACTGTCATAACTTTGACTGTCGTTTGTCCTGTTTTCTTTCCTGTTATACCATCTGTTCCGTTTTCTGCTGTTCTGTTCTCTGTTTCTTTTTTTGCGTCTATGGTAGGATATGTCTGCAATTTTCGTGTAAAATCCGGCATAATTTTCAGATAAAGGGAGGTCAGGACTGCCATCAAAGCCCACGGCCAGATGGAAAATCCGCCCTCCGGGATCTGTGCCAGCAAAGGCATCAACAAGCCGATTTTTGCGCCCTGCTCAAGAACTAAGATTCTTCTGATCTGTCTTTCTGAAATCTTTCCGTTTCTGCCAAACATAATACCTTCCCCTCCTGACATTTCCTATATTTTGCAGCAAAAATGCCAGAGGCATTCTCAAATTTCTTCATTTTAAGATTTTCTGCGAAATCGGATGCGATTTCCCCATTTTGCAAAGATCGGTCTGCGTTTCCGTTTTCCTGCTTTCGCCAGAATCATAGCATCTTTCTCATCTGCCTTTTGGTTGAGATTACCGCCCACATAAGAGTAAAGCCAGGGAATCCCGTAACTTTCCTGTTCTGCCATCAGCGTCAGCAAAAGAAAACAGCCAAGCAGTACACCCAGAATCCCAAAACACGTACCCAAAAGCAGGATCACATATTTCCAGAGCCGGAATACTTCGGAAAGTTCTTCGTTTGGTATGGAAAAGGAGCCAAGTGCCGTCAGAGCCGCCACCGTCACCGTGATCGGGCTGACCAGATTGGCACTGACAGCAGCCTGTCCGACGATCAGACCGCCTACGATGCCGATCGTATTGCCTGCCGGTCCCGGCATGCGAAGCCCGGCTTCCCGCAGAAGTTCAAAGGACAGTTCCATCAGAAGGACTTCCGCTGCCGTCGGAAACGGCACACCGCTTCTTGCCTCCGCCATGGAACGGATCAGATTTCCCGGCAGAAGCTGCGGGTGAAACGTTGCCGCTGCCACATAAAGACCCGGAAGGGCAAGTGCCAGAAAAGCCGCCACGTAACGGATCAGCCGCAGAAAAGTAACGATCCGTTCATTGCGGTAGTAATCGTCCGCCGTCTGAAACAGGCTGTTGAACGTTGCCGGAAAGATCAGGGCTTCCGGCGAATTGTCCGTCAGCAGTACCACGCGACCTTCCAGGATTGCCTGTGCCGCACGGTCCGGACGTTCTGTTGTCTGATAAACCGGAAAACGCCCTTCTCCCTTTTTCTGCGTCAGATATTCGATCATTCCACCATCCTCGATGCCATCCACCTCAAATGCATCCAGCCGCCTTCGCATCTCTTCACAGACCGGCGGATACACCACACCATCCAGATATAAAAGTGCCGTTGTGGTCGCAGAATAACGACCCACCTGTTTTTCTTCAGCTTTCATCTTTGCGCTTCGTATCCGTTTCCTTATCAGGGCGGTATTCGTCTTTACAGACTCAGAAAATGCTTCCTTGGAGCCTCTAAGCCCTTTCTCCGAATCCGTTTTCTGGACACCGCTTCCCGGATAGCCTTTGCTTCCGATCTTGATCGCCCGGTCGTAACCATCCACAAACAGTACCGCATTCCCGGCAAACATAGCCGCCATTGCCTCTTCCAGCGTGAAAAGTTCTTTCGTATCAGAAATCCCGAGGCTGTTATTTTCCAGCGTACCGTAGATTTCTTCGGTATCCATCGAAAGCAGCCGGTTTAAAAGTTTTCCGATGACCGAATCTTCCAGCATCACGTTGCTGACTGCCACCTCGATGTAGATCAGAAAGGCTTCTGTTTTCTCCTTTTCCCCGATCAGCAAAGGGCGGAAAATGATGTCAGCACAGTTTTCGATCTGCTTTTGCACCACACTTTGATTTTCTGAAAGATGTACTGAAATTCGCATCTGCTTATTTTCCCCCTGGACATTATATTTGATGTCCTACGAATTGCTCCGTTACAAAGTAACTCTCGCAATTCTTCAAACAATTCGGAATCTGCACATTTACTGCGTAAATGGCTGCTTCCTCATGACATCAAAAATAGGAAAGAGCGTTGTCTCCTTCACTCTTTCCTATTATTTACCAGTTTTCTTTTTTTATGCTTATTCTTTTACTCTTCCGGCATCTCGCAGACTGCTGATGATCGAACGTCTCTGGTTTTCGATATGAATACGGATCGCACTGCCCGCCTCTGCTTTGTCGTGCTTTTTCAGTGCACTGTAGATCGCCTCATGCTCTTTTAAAAGCAGTTTATGTGTGCCTGGCTCTTTGAGATATTCCATGCGGTAACGATACATCTGCTCTCTTAAATTGTTTAAGATTTGCAAAAGACGTTTGTTATTCGTCGCACTGTAAATAATCTCGTGGAATGCCATATCGGTTTCCGCACATTTTACCAGGTCATCGGATTCCAGAGCAATCCGGAAATTATCAGCAGCTTTCTTTAATGCCAGAATCTGTTCTTCCGTGATATTCTCGCAGGCATCGCAGACTGCCAGTTCTTCCAGTGCTGCACGTACTTCCAGAACATCTTCCAGATCTTTGATCGTGATCTCTGCCACTTCCGCACCTTTTCGCGGTATCATCAGTACCAGACCTTCCAGTTCCAGCTTGCGGATCGCCTCACGTACCGGAGTACGGCTGACTCCCAGTTTCTGAGCCAGTTGAATCTCCATCAGCCTCTCACCCGGTTTCAGTTCTCCTTTTAAAATCGCCTGCCGCAAAGTCTGGAATACAACATCCCGAAGCGGAAGGTACTCATTCATCTCCAGTTGAAAATCGCCCGTCATTTATTTTCCTCCGTATTTTTCTGACTATAGGATACAGGTATCAAAAGCTGCCATACGGATTGTTCGCGCTTCTGCAATCCCCGTATTATCATATGGCTGTTGTTACAAACACCTGTCTGATCTTTTCTTCTTCACGCAGAAGTTCTGCTGCCTTTTCTGCCTGTTCACGCTCTGTAAAAATACCAAATACGGTCGGACCACTGCCGCTCATCATGGCATTTACCGCACCGCACTGCATCATTTTATCCTTGATCGTCTGGATGACCGGATAAGCAGGAATGGTAACATTTTCAAGAACATTTCCCATTTTCCTGCACACTCCTTCCAGATCTCCATCCTGTAAAGCCTGGATCTGTCCGTCAATATCCGGATGCTCTGTAAGTTCATTGGCTTTTAAGTTTGTGTAGACAAACTTCGTGGACACATTGACCGGTGGTTTTGCGATCAGCACAAAACAGGCTGGCAGTGACGGAAGGGGTGTTAAAACTTCACCGATCCCTTCTGCAAGTGCTGTTCCCCTCAGTACACAAAACGGTACATCTGCACCGATCGCTACGGAACGTTCCATCAGTTCCCGCTTGGTAAGTCCCAGCCGGAACATCCGGTTTACTCCGACAAGAACGGCTGCTGCATCTGAACTTCCACCGCCCATACCGGCTGCAGTCGGGATAAATTTCCGCAGATCAATCTCCACACCGGAAGTGACCTGAAATTCATCCATCAGAAGCTTTGCTGCTTTATAAACCAGATTGTCTTGATTTACAGGAAGAAAACTGACGTTGGTTTTCACTTTTATTCCCGGCTCATTCTGCTCTGTTAGCTTAATCTGATCGTACATGCGGATAGTCTGCATGATCATACGTACTTCATGATATCCATCTTCTCTTTTCCGGACTACATCCAGTCCGAGATTGATTTTTGCCATTGCTTTCAGCTTGATTTCTTTCATTTGCACCTCGAATTTTTGCATTTTGTATACAATTTTTTCTATATTGTATCACTAAAAATACAAAAACGTCAATAGTCCTTTTTAAACCGTCGCAGATTTCACCAGCAGAAGCTTCTGCCCCGGCCTGATTTCTTCTTTTATCTGATTCATTTTCTTCAGACGCTCCGGAGTCGTATAATATTTTTTTGCAATATCCCATAGCGTATCCTCCGGCTGTACTACATAACATACGATTCCCGGACTGTCCTGTATTTTTTTCAGATCCAGTTCTTTTTCTTCGATATCCCGGATGCAGTTCTGACGCCGGATGCGCACAGCAAACAGATTCAGGCTGATCGTTCCTTTCAGCTCCACTTCCTCACCGCCAAGCATGGATGCCGTAAGCTGTTCAAGCTGTGGCTGCAAATGAAAGCGACATTCGTTGGCTATTCCTTCTGCCTCCATTTCATGGGAAAACGGAATCACACCTTCCAGCAGGGCAAACGGACGATCATCGTCTGCTGTGATATAAAGAACGGATATTGCTACTGCACCTTCCATCCGGATCCCCTGCTCTGTTTTTGCGATTTCATCCACTTTCACTTCGCCGCTGCAATGGCAGATCTGCAAAAGTTTCGGTGCAGTTCCGGAAATATGGATGCGGTCTGAAATCCTGTTTTTCGCATAGTTGCGGATCAGCAGACTTTCATAAGTTTCCTCACGAAAGACAGGGATCAATTCTTTGGATGGTGCATAGACATCTTCCAGAATCTGCACGGTATCCTCGTCATAAATCCGAATATCCAGTTCCAGTACTGCATCCAGTTGTAAGATTCTTTCTTCTCCATCATAATCCGGACGCACTTCCAGCGTACTTTCTGCCAGTATGACTTCAATATCCGGTATCATTTCCGGTCTGCATCCGGCACATTCGATTTCTCCCTGAAACGGAACCACTGATTCTATCCACTGTCTCGTTCCTTCTTCATCATCTGCTGCATACAGTACAAATACAAACAGTTCGCCTTTGATGGAAAGACTGCCGTCCTGTACCCTTACATCCCACGACCGGAGCTGTATATTTTCCCACAATATTTCTCCGATATTCGGTTTATTCGAAGCCAGACTGATTTCATCTTTAATGCGGAAAATATCTTTTTTCTGCACGATCATGGACAGCGGATGGAGCTCTTTTGTTTTCACACTGATATCCGGAAAATCTTTTATTTCCACGGCTGCCTGTGCATCATAAAGTTCTTCCACCGCCGCTTCAAAAGTTACAAGTGCCTGAATGCTGATCTTTCTTGAATTGATCAGTTGGACCCGGATATCCTCAATTTCCCATTTCAGGCTGATATTATCTCCTGGCTTTGCCCCTTCCAGATTCAGTTTTTCGGTAAAAGGAAGTTTTGTCTGCAACCTGTGAACCTGATGATTTTCATTGTCTGACAGATACAGAATCCACACTTCCAGATAACCTGTCGTAAGAATCTGGTTTTCCAGGATCTTGCTTTCTTCCACCTTGATTCTTCCCCGCTGCTGGATGATTCCGGCCGCATCTGCCTTGCTGTCCGGCACATTCATATCTTCTTCCAGCGTGATCTGGTTCATTGCCTGGCTTTTTCTACGGCTCATGCGTATGTTTTTCTTTAATATATCCATAAAAAACCCCTTTCGCATCATCTCAAATCAATGTATGCAAAAGGGATTTTTCTTAGACCTTGCTTTTCCTGTCATGGTTCAAAGGTAACTTCCTGCCCTGTATTTTTCACAAAGAGGATAATACACGGATAGGAAGCTTCCTTCGCTGCCGGCTCTTTCTGTGGTGGTATCAGTGTCGTTGTCACATGAAGTCCGTCCTCCGCCAGTTCTACCGCATCCGCACTGATACTGTAGCCACCGGTCGGCTGCTCTCCATAGCCACGGATCAGATACAGCCCATCCTTGCCTTCCCAGGTCATCTTGATCTCTTCTTTTTTATGGTTTTCTACAATCTCCTGCAGCTTCTGCGGTGCTTCATCGTAAGCAACCACCTGAAACTCCACTGCAACGCGCTTTTGTTCTCCATCTGCCAGAGAACATCCCGTAAGGCACAGGAACAGCAAACACATACCGCTAAACCAGGCTATCCATTTTTCTATCCGGATATCTTTCGCCCTCCACGCTGTTTTTAACAGTATACGGTCTGTCTTTTCTATTTATGTGTGCCTGTAAAAATCCGTCAAAAACTATTTTTTAACGTAACCTCAAAAGATTCTCCGAAAATTTCGATTGCTTTTACCTGAGTGATATCGATCGGCACACGAAATTCAAAATCAAATTCTCTGGAAATTTCTGTCTGTGTACGCTTTTCCTCTTCACCATAAATCTCACTGTCTGCAATCCCCATTTCATAATATTCTTCGGATAACAGACTGCCGTTTTTCAGACGGATATGAACATTGTCAAAATAGTCACTGGAATCTCCCGGCTCCGGAAGTGTCATATAAATGGAGCATCCCATCGGCGAAAGCACTATCTGCTTTATGTTTACCGTATGTTCCCCATCTGACACAGGCTCATCACAGGTCTGTTTACCGGAAATATCTTTTGCCTGATCCATATCTACGGCAAATTTCCAGGTACCAGAGCAGACAGCAACCGGCCTCTCCAGTATGCCCGGATCTTCCACGGTGCCAGAAGCTGAGGCTGCTTCTTCCGTGCTTTCCGCTTCCTCTGCTTCTTCGTCCTCCTGATAATAACCAAAATCCTGGAACGTAAATTCGTACTGCTCACTGTCAAAACCAGCTTCTGCTGAATAATTCACCACATAGACAAACTGATTCGATGCAAGACTCTCATCATCCTCCTGGAAATAATAGGATGCGCTTGCCATAAGATCCTGATCGGCATCAACATCTGTATTCAGGAAGGTATAATTATGCACTTCCTGCGGTCCATCCTCTGTCACGATCTGCTTCTGCTGCTTTAAAGTCCCTTCTACAATCATTGAAAAGCGATTGCCGCTCTTGATCAGACCTTTGAGATCCAGACGGATAGCGTCATCCTCGTAAACGGTTCCGGCGGTTGTCACTGCCATATCGGTCAACTGCTCCAGATCCATCACTGCGCTGTCAGACATCTGGTACTCTTTTGCATGTTTCTTAAAGAATGCCTTGAAGTTCTCGGCTCCCATCAGTGCATAGGCTGCTGCACCAACCGTTCCAAATGTAAACAACAGAAGGCTTGCCGCAACCGCCGTGTAACGCACAAAACGATATTGCCACCGGTGTTTCTGCTTTTTTACCAGTCCGTCCATGTTCCGGTAAAAATCTTCCGAAAGCTGAAGATCTCTCAGTTCTTCTTCTGAGGGCAGTTCTTCCATCTCTGCCTTATGGTAACTGCAAACTGCCTCTTTTAATAATTCTTCAAATTTCCTGTCGTTCTCTTTCATTTTGCAGCACCTCCTTCATTCTCTTCTTGGCACGGTACAGCCGAATCTCTACATTCTTTTTACTGATATCCAGAATTTCCGCAATCTCACCGTTGCTGTATTCATGGAAATAACGAAGCTCCAGCACCAGCCGCAGCCTTTCCGGCAGAAGCTTCATCGCCTGCATCAGTTCCTTCACTCCCTCTTCCTGAATAACATTTTCCAATGGCTGATCCTTTGCATCGGAAAGTGCGTAATCTACTTTTTCAAGTTCAGACTGCAGGCCGCTTTTTGACACCCGCAGAATATCCAGACATTTGTTTTTTACAATGATCACACACAGACTGGTCATCTCCTGCTGTCCGAGATGACGGTACTTATCATATCGTTCTGCAAGTTTTACAAAAGAACTTTGCACTGCATCTTCTGCTTCTTCTTTATTTTTCAAAATCTTCAAAGCTACATAATACATCGTGCGGTAATTCTGTTCATAAATCTGCTCAAACTCCTGTCTTCTGGTTCCTTCACTCAGTCCACTTATCAACAGTAACATCTTCTCTCCCCTTACAGCTTCCGCTGCCTCTTACTTAATAAACGATTGTCCTGATTTCTTTACTACAAAACTATAGCAGAAAAGGCAGACCAAAATCCTCAGCAAAATGTAAAATCTGACCCACATCAAAATTTCTGTCACCCAAACTGGCTGCCGGCATCACACCCAGCAGTGAATTTGTCACAAAGCATCCATCAAACCACTCTACGTCCCCAGGATACAGTTCTTTTTCTTCCAGAAGTACTCCCTTTCTTCTGGTTTCTTCTATTATATATCTTCGCATCACTCCAGGCAGCATACCACTGCTGACAGGCGGTGTGAACAGTCTATTGTCTTTTTTAAAAAAGATATTCGTGGTACATCCCTCACTGATCTGCCCTTTCTGATTCTGGAAAATCAGTTCATCCAGCCCGGATGCTTTCGCCTTTCTTTTCTCCAGAATATTCTCCGCGATCGCCAGCGTTTTATGATAGATCAGCGGTGAAGTCTCATTTCGCCGGATGCTGGAAAAATCAAGTCTAAATCCCTTCTGATATTGTTCCTTCGTATACGTATTTTTTCGCAGGGTAAACTGTTTATTCTGCGCACTGACGGTAATCTTAAGTGCTCCATGCCGCTTTTCTTCGGACTCTTCATACTCTTTCAGCCAGGTATTTACCTCCTGCTCCTCTACTGTCTGCGCAATCTTGAAAAATGCAAGACTTTTCCGCAAACGCTCCAGATGCCAGGCAAGAAGCTGAGGAACCCCGTCTTCCACCGCGATCGTTTCAAAAGCTCCGATACCAAAATAAAAACCATCGTCTGCAAAAACTTTCTGCCCTGCAATTTTGTCCGCATTTTGGTTTATTTCTGTTTGTTTTTGCACATTCTTTCCCTTTCTGATACGCTACTGCAAGGAAAGAAGAAATCTCTCCAGATCTTCTACCGTATCCACGATCCATTTTGCACCACAGACGGTAAGTTCTTCCCTTCCGCCATATCCATAAAGTACACCAACGCAGGAAATCCCGAATTTGCCTGAGCCGATCACATCATGTTTGCGGTCTCCGATCATCAGTACTTCCTGCATATCGGTGATCTCATTATCCAAAAGCGCAGACTGTATCACATCTTCTTTGCGTACCTTGCTTCCATCCATGGAACTTCCCTGGATATCGTCAAAATACTCTGCCAGTTCAAAATGTTCCAGGATCTGTTTTGCATAGACCTGCGGCTTGGAGGTCGCCAGAATCACTTTTTTGCCCTGCACTTTACATGTCTGCAAAAGATGTGGGATACCAGGATAGACTTTATTTTCAAAAATGCCTTTTCTTGCATAATATTCACGGTAAAGCCGCACGCCTTCCTCTGCTTTTTTCTCATCAAAACCGTAAAAATCCATAAAAGAGTCACGAAGCGGAGGTCCCACGAAACGGTAAAGATTGCTCTTTTCTTCCGAAATCCCCATCTTTCCAAGTGCATAGGCAACCGAATTGGTGATCCCGTCTGCCGAATCCGTGATCGTTCCGTCCAGGTCAAACAACAGATATTTTATCAATTTCTTTTCTCCCTTCCAACGCCTGCAGAACGGCTTTTGCTTTCTGAAGCGTCTCTTCATATTCAAACTCTGTTTCAGACTCGCAGGTAATACCACCTCCGACTCCCAGATAATATCTTCCATTTTTATGTACCGCTGTGCGGATCACAATATTGAAATCGCAGTCGCCGTCAAGTGTCAGATAACCGATCGAACCAGTGTAAAGATTTCTTCTGCTGTGCTCCAGTTCTTCGATGATCTCCATTGCCCGCAGTTTTGGTGCTCCGGTGATCGAGCCGCCCGGAAAGGCTGCCTGTAGTAGATCCGCAACATTTTTGCCTTCTGCAAGCCTTCCCTGTACTTCTGATACCAGATGAAAGACCGTCGCATACGTCTCAATACTGTACATTTCCGTTACTTTGACGCTCCCAGGCACGCAGACACGGTTCAGGTCATTTCGCTCCAGATCAACAATCATAAGAAGTTCGCTCTTATCCTTATCAGACTCTTCCAGTTCTTTTCGCATCGCCGCATCTTCTTCTTTGGTGGCTCCTCTCTTTCTGGTACCTTTGATCGGCCTGGTCGCTACAACACCATCACGCATCTGCAAAAAACGCTCCGGCGATGCACTGACAATCTGCAGATCCCCATAGTTTAAATAACCCCCGAACGGCGAAGGATTGTCCCTGCGAAGCGAACAGAATACATCATACGGCGCACGTCCGCTCTCCACCGTAAGATGCTGTGTCATATTTGCAATATAAATATCACCTTCCACAATGTAGTTAATCATGTCTTTTACTGCCTGTTTATAGGCTTCTTTTGTGAAATTCGGCGTTATTTTTATTTCACTGTGATCCGCTTTTGTCTCCGGAATCTGTCCGTTTTTCCACATAAGATACGTTTCTGCAACCAGGTTTTCCACATCATCAAGCAGCGTATCCACCGCTTCGGTCTGACCGTTTGCCACCAGATAGAAACGTTTCTCCTGATGATCTTCAATAATAAAATTATCATAAAAACAAAGGATCACATCCGGCATATCCACTTCCTTTGGATGCCTGGTCACTATTTTCTCTTTCTGCCGTCCATAATCATATGTAAAATATCCCATCGCACCGGAAACGATCGGCAGATCACTCTCATTAACATCCGGATGTGCTTTCAGATAAGTTCTCAGATAATCTTCAAATGCTGTCTCCTGCTTTTCACCGTTCACAAAAAAGCCATCATCACTCAGTACAAGTTTCTGATATGGTTTCCTCCCAATGATAGAGTAACGTCCCAGCCGGTTCTCAAGAGAAGAATCCAGAAAAACAAGATCCATCTCATCCTTCCATCTGGAAGCCAGGGTGCTGATCGGTGGATATTCGTGGATTTCCCGGATTTTATGCATAACGCACCTCCGTTCTTCCCTGCTGCCACTGCTGACAGAGACGATGAAAATTTTCCAGAAGTTCATGACCGTACTGCGTCAGCACCGCTTCTGGATGGAACTGTACGCCATAGACCGGATATGTACGGTGCGAGATTGCCATCACCGCCTGATCCGGTGTCCTTGCATCCACCTGATAATCCTGCGGCAGCGTTGCCTCATCGATCACCAGGGAATGATATCTCGTCACCAGGAAATCCTGCGGAAGTCCCCGAAAAAGTCCCTCTCCGGAGTGCGTCAGCGGACTTAATTTGCCGTGCATCGGACGCATCCCTTTGCGAACGAGCGCCCCTGCCACATAACCGATCGTCTGATGTCCCAGACACACACCAAGGATTGGGATCTCACCTGCAAATTCGCGGATCACCTCCGCAGAAATACCGGCATCCTCCGGAGTTTTCGGTCCAGGAGAGATGATGATCCCCTCCGGGTTCATCTGACGGATCTGCCTGGTCGTAATGCCATCATTTTCCACAACAAGCATCTCATGCCCTGCTTCCTCAAAATAGGCTCTGAGATTATACACAAAAGAATCATAATTATCGATCATTAAATACATAGACCTCACCTGCTTTCCGCGCAGTCGTTATCCCCGCCAGAAAGGAGAGGTCCGTAACTCGCAATTTTATGTCCGTCCAGTATACCATAACTCCCCCAAAAAGAAAAGAATCCATTGTGCATTTTCACAAATTCCACCTTGCACTTCCCTATACCATACGGTATACTGGATACATAGGTCTGCAAGCACAGCCACTGTTCCTGCTTGCAGGATAAAGTGGCTGTATTGGCAGACCGTACAAACATGAGGAAGTAACGATTTACGCAGTAAATCTGTGGATTCCGAATGTTTGCAGGATTGCGAGAGCTGCATGCCAGCGAAGCAATCCGTATGTATCCAGTATTCTGCCAACATGCAAGATGACTGAATTTGGAAACCGTACAAACATGAGGAAGTAACGATTTACGCAGTAAATCTGTGGATTCCGAATGTTTGCAGGATTGCGAGAGCTGCAAGGCAGCGGAGCAATCCGTATGTATCCAGTATTCAAGATGCCAGGGTCAAAAACCTGAAACCAGCATCTTTTTATGAAAAACTATTATATATTAAAGAGAGGGCATACCAATGAATACACTGCACACAAGACTTTCGGGTGTACTTGTACATCCGACCTCCTTCCCTTCTCCGTACGGTATTGGAGATCTCGGTCAGGGGGCTTATGACTTTATCGACTTTCTAAAGGCTTCCGGTCAGAGTTTATGGCAGGTTCTGCCGCTTGGACCGACCGGTTTCGGCGATTCTCCATATCAGAGCTTTTCTGCTTTTGCAGGACAGACTCTCCTGATCAGTCCGGACGACCTGGTCGAGCTGGAGCTGATCACCAAAGATGATCTCTATCCGATCCCGGAGTTTGATTCCACAAAAGTCGATTATGGTGCTGTACTGAACTACAAAAACAGCCTGTTCAAAAAGGCATTCCATACCTTCCATCGCACACCAAACAAATTTCTCCTGGAAGAATTCGATGATTTCTGTCTGGAAAACAAAAAATGGCTGGGCGACTATGCTGTATTTATGGCATGCAAAGATGCTCATGAAGGCAGATCCTGGCAGGAATGGGATGATGAGATGACTGCTCCGACTGTAAAGGTACGCCTTGCTTTTGAAGCCGAATACAAAGAGCAGATCAAATATTACAAATTTATCCAGTTCCTGTTTTTCCGTGAATGGATGAAACTTAAGAAATATGCAAATGAAGCTGACATCGAGATCATCGGCGATATTCCGTTTTTCGTATCTTTAGACAGTGCTGATGTCTGGGCAAACAAAGAGCTTTATCAGCTCGATACGAAAGGTCATCCTCTTCAGGTTGCCGGAGTTCCGCCAGATTATTTCAGTGCAACCGGACAACTCTGGGGTAATCCGCTTTATGACTGGAAATGCCATGAAGCTGACGGCTATTCCTGGTGGATCGACCGTATCAAAATGCAGATAAAACTGACCGACTATCTGCGTATCGACCATTTCCGTGGTTTTGAAGCTTACTGGTCTGTACCTGCAGACGAAAAAACTGCCATAAACGGCAAATGGAAAAAAGGTCCTGGCAAGAAACTGTTTCAGGCAATCCAGAAAGAACTCGGTGAGGATCTTCCGATCTGGGCAGAGGATCTTGGTGTGATCACACCGGAAGTGGAAGAACTGCGTGACGGTTTTGCTTTCCCTGGTATGAAAATTCTTCAGTTTGCTTTCGAAGGACTGGAGGAGAGCGATTATCATCCGCACAATCTTACAACAACCAACTGCATCTGCTACACCGGAACACATGATAATGACACGACTACCGGCTGGTATCAGAATCTTCCGGAACCGCAGAAAGACAAAATCCGCCGCTACTGTAACTGTGACGGTGGTATTATCAGCCTTGATTTTATCCGCATGTGCATGGGCAGCATTGCAAAATATGCGATCTTCCCGATTCAGGATCTGTTTATGCAGGATTCCTCCTGCCGCATGAATATACCTGGTTCTGCTTTCGCAAACTGGGCTTATCGCTATGAAGCATCTGCTCTTACCCAGGACCGTGCAAACTGGCTGAAAAGCACTACTGAATTATTTGGCCGTGGAAGGAGCAAGAGTTTATGATCCGTGCTTTGCTCATTGTAATCCTGGTAGTTGCCTTTCTGATTCTGTCCATCCCGATCCTGATCGTGGAATGGATTATCGGAAAGTTCAACCCATATGCCCGCGATATTTCTTCGCTGCGTATTGTTCAGTTTATGTTTAAACTGATTTTATTTGTTGCCGGAACGAAAGTAACCGTGATCGGCGAAGACCGTATACCAAAAGATATGCCGGTTCTCTATGTCGGCAATCACAGAAGCTACTTTGATATTGTTCTGACTTATGCAAGATGTCCGAATCTTACCGGTTACGTTGCAAAAGACAGCATGAAAAAAATTCCGCTTCTCTCCATCTGGATGGAACGTCTGCATTGTTTATTCTTGAATCGTTCAGATATCAAAGAAGGTCTGAAGACCATCTTAAAAGGGATCGATCAGATGAAAAGCGGGATTTCCATGTGTATCTTCCCGGAAGGTACACGCAGCGAGTCAGAAGATGAGACACAGCTTCTTCCTTTTAAAGAAGGAAGCCTGAAAATGGCTGAAAAGACCGGATACCCGATCGTTCCGATGTCCATCAACAACACCCGGAATATTTTTGAAGCCCACATGCCGTTTATCCGTTCTGCACACGTGATTCTGGAATACGGTGAGCCGATCTACCCAAAAGATCTGCCGAAAGAACAGAAAAAATTTCTTGGTGCTCATTGTCAGGCGATCATTCAGAATACTGTTTCTAAAAATCAGTCACTGGTATAACATTATGATGAAAAAAGTTTCTAAAATTTCTTTTTACACTGGGAGCAGAGAAGAACTGCTCCCGGGATTTACTCCAAAATTCCCTTATATTTCCTCCTGTTCGGATATCACAAAACATCCAGGACATTTCTGCCCCTGGCACTGGCATCCGGCGGTAGAACTGTTCTATCTCAAACACGGACCGATCGAATACAACACTCCCGGACAGAAAATTCTTCTCCCGGAAGGCTGCGGCGGTATGATCAACTCCAATGTTCCGCATATGACAAGGCCGGGTCCTGATTCTTCTTCCTCGACACAACTGCTGCACCTTTTTGACCCTTCTTTTATTTCCGGTGTTCACGGCAATCTGATTGATGAAAAATATGTGACACCGCTGACCACCGCATCCCAGATTGAGATCATCCCTTTTTATCCGGATCACCTGGAACATCAGAAGATTCTATCCGGCATCCGTGATTCTTTTCTGATCTCAGAAACCACTCCTGGCTATGAACTGAAACTGCGTTCCGCCCTTTCTGATATCTGGTTTCAGATCTTTGAACTTGCAGTACCACTGACACAAACGAAAGACAAATTTGACAAACGAAATAAACGTCTGAAACTGATGATGGTCTATATCCACGAACATTATGGTGAAAAACTTACGGTGGAAGATATCGCTTCTGCTGCTTTTACCAGTGAGCGGGAATGTTTCCGTCTTTTTCATGACTGCCTGCATATGAGTCCGACAGAATATATAAAAAATTACCGCATACAGGCAGCCTGTGATATGCTTGCCAATACAAGAGAAAATATTACTTTTATCAGCCAGACCTGCGGTTTCGGCAGCAGCAGCTATATGGGTAAAATCTTCCGGGAATATCTGGGATGTACCCCGAACGAATACCGCATACATCTGCGCACCTGACAAATCTTCCAGTATCTTCAAATCTTTTCCAATTCAAGCAATTTTAAAATTTGGCAGAATTTTACTATAATACGGCAGAAATAAGATATTTCCCATTCTGTTCATGCACTATAATTATAATTGATTTGAGTGGCAAAAAACTTTTTTGCCCCAACATCCACGAATCATATCCCCCTAAACATTATAATTCATTTCATCACACTACTTTGGGATCGGGGTGCATTTCGGTCATTGCGCCCTGTCCCTCCTTTTCCTTTTCAATTTCTGTTTCACCATTTACCTGAGAGAGGAGATTTTATGAATCCAATAAAAATTGTTTTTTTTGACATTGACGGAACTTTAATTGATATGAATACAAAACGTATTTCCCCAAAAATGCTGGAGACACTCAGACGCCTCAAAGAAAATGGCACAATTCTCTGTATTGCCACCGGAAGAAGTCCGATGGCGCTTCCACATTTTGAAGGTGTGGATTTTGATGCTTTCCTGACTTTTAACGGTTCTTACTGCTTCACAGAAAATGCAGATATTTTTTCCAATCCGATTCCAACCGAAGATGTACATACCATTATCCAAAACGCAACTGCCCTTGGCCGTCCACTGACGGTTGCCACGAAAAACCGCATGGCAGCAAACGGAAAGGATGCCGATCTGATCGAATACTATGCCTTTGCCAAACAGGAAATTGACGTAGCAGAAGATTTCGATCAGGTTGCAAATGAAAAAGTCTATCAGTTGATGGCAGGAAGTTCTGTTCCTGAACATGCAAAACTAATGGAAAATATCAAACATGCACGCATCACCTACTGGTGGGACCGCGCTGTTGATATCATTCCTGCTGATGGTGGAAAAGGACGCGGCATTGATAAAATTCTCGAATATTATCATCTGGACAAATCCGAAGCGATGGCATTCGGTGACGGTAATAATGATATTGAAATGCTTCAGCACGTTGGCTGCGGTATTGCCATGGCAAACGCTTCCGATGATCTGAAAGCTATCGCAGACGATGTATGCGGCGATGTTTCCGAAGATGGTATCTACCACTATTGTCTGAAACATAAAATGATATGAGTCAGGGGACAAACGGACACAAAGCGGATGCCCGCGGAGCGTTTTTTTACTTTACAGGAAAGCAATTTCCTGTAAAGTAAGAAAGCAGGGCAATTCCTCTGAAAGGCTGCCCTGCTTGTTCTTTTACTCAACTGTTACACTTACTCTTTTTGCATATCCATTTCTGGCATATACATAAACCTTACATCTTCCTTTTTTCACGGCTTTTACGATACCTGTTGCCGATACCGTTGCGACTGCGGCGTTGCTTGTACGGAAACGCAGTTCACTTGCATGACCATCGGAAAGCGGTTTTTTCTTTTTATCTACCAGAACTGTAGTTCCTTTAATCTGTGTCTTTTCTCCAACTTCCAGGTAGATACGTCTCTGCTGAAGTCTGATTGCCTTTACGTTAGTTCTTTTGGTATTTTTTCTGCCAACGATATGACCTGTGATACTCTTACCAAGTTTCACTTTCTTTCCATTGACCATTTTAAATGGAATGACGTAAATCTTATAATTCTTTTTCAGATTTAATTTTTTGCCATTTACTTTCCGGATCACAATCTGGTTCACATCTCCCGGTGTCACCTGGTTGAGGGATTTTGCACTGAATTTCATTCCACAGTACTGCACATAGACATCATATCCGTCTGCATTGCCAAGTGTTCCCCAGTTCACCGTGATCGTGCTTCCGCTCTGGCTTACTTTCAGTCCTGCATTGATTTTCAGTTCATTCTTTTTCTGTTCATTTGCCGGAACTGTATTTTCATAATTCATGGAATGATCCGGTATCTGAACCGTAACCGTACATGCTGCACTCTTATTTCCGTCTGCTGTCTGTACTGTAATCACTGCCACACCGTTTGCCACTGCAGTGACAATACCATTTGCATCCGCCGTTGCCACCTTCGGATCATTGGAGGACCAGATCAGATTTTTGTTTTTTGCATTTTCTGGAAAGACCGTTGCCGTAAGCTTTAAGGTTTGTCCCTCTTTGGTAAGCGTTGCCTTCTCCGGAGAGAGCAGCACACCGGTCACTTCTCCCTGCGTTCCGGAACCATTTGAATTACCATCGGATGTTCCTCCTGAGTTTCCGCCATTTCCACCGATACTGTCTCCGGAACCGCCTCCGTTGTTTCCGCCCGAGTTGTCTCCGGAGCCGCCTCCATTGTTTCCGCCCGAATTGTCTCCTGAGTTTGCCGGTTTGATGCTCCAGTTCTTTTTCTGATCCGGCGTATCTACACTGTAATTTCCATTTCCGACTCCGGTAATCTCAGCAACATAATCTCCTGGCTGCGTTCCTTCATTTCCTTTATAAATCAGATCTACCTTATCACCTGGCAGCACACCATCTACTTTTGCAGTAATCGTTTTCTTTTCTCCGTCATAGGTCAGATCCGGATCATCCCAGGAAACGGTAAGTTTTTTCGGGTAAATATCTGCCCTTGTTGTATAGGTATCCTCCTCAAGTTCATAATTTCCTGCATCTTTCCCTTCCAGTTTCATATTGGAAACCGTTACAATTTTGTTATCTCCGGCATTTTTATCAGAAAATGCTCCGGTCGCTTTCAGTGTCAGTTCATCACTGCTCAGTTTTCCAGAAAGACTCAGCTTGTCATAAATCAGATCCGCATGTGTTGTTCCATCATACGTCTTATCTTTTGCCTCAATACCACTTACCTGAATTGGCTTTGGTTTGATCGTTACCGTTGTACTACCTTTAATAGGTTCATAATTCTTTGCGGATACTATGTAATCCACGTTATAAGAAGTTACTGCTCCATTCGCATCTCTTGCCACATTTTTAAATCTCGGACTTTCTTCGGTATAAGTCTTTCCTCCATCTGTGCTGTACTGGATACGACAGGTAAATGTGGACGTTGCATCCCTGGTTATTTCCAGTTGGGTTTCGTATTCTTTTCCATCATACTCCTCTTCAACTGGTTTTGCCGTGACCTTAAAAACCTGTCCTGCCCGGTCTTTTGATTCCGATACCACACGCTCAGATTTTTCACCTGCATATACCGATGCTGCCGGCACGGATGCTGTCATAGCCACCGATGCAGCCATCAGAACTGCAAGATACGTTTTTCCTCTCCTTCTCAATTTTAATTCCTCCTTTGTATCCTTATGCTGTTTAAGAAAAGAATGTCATACGAATCATTTTGTATTTCCATATTTTTCCATATATTGCTGTTATTTCTTTATTATATCATTTCTTTTCGCACATAATAATAGTTGAATTTTTGATTTTATTTGCTTTCGAGCAAAAAAATTGCGATTTGTTTTACCAAATCGCAATTTTATAGTTAAAAATCTTCTTTTAATCGTTCAACTACTTTTTCAAAATGCATAAAATGGGATGCCTTTACCAGTACGGTATCACCCTCTTCGATCAGAGATGGCAGGCAGGTAAGGAGTGCTTCCAGTGTCGGAACCTGAAGTACCTCTCCGCAACCGCCATTTGCGATTGCCGCTTCTGCCATGTGACTGCTGATCTTTCCGGTACAGATCAGAAGATCAATCTTGTTCTGTGCTGCATGATTTCCTACTTCAGCATGCATATCTGCTTCGTTTTCACCAAGTTCTCCCATATCACCAAGGATCGCCACTTTGCGTCCTTTTGCATCCCGCAGGACATCCAGCGATGCTTTCATAGATACCGGATTGGCATTGTAACAGTCATCAATGATCTGGATCCTGCCTGTCTGGATGATATGGAATCTTCCGCTGACTGGTTCCAACGCTTCAATACCGGCTTTGATCTCTTCCATCGTAAGTCCGAGTTTCCTGCCAACTGCCGTTGCAGCCAGTGCATTTAATACCATATGCTGTCCCGGAATCGGTATCTGTACACGGATGCTTTCCTCTCCTGCATGCAGTGTGCAGGCGATCCCATCTAATCCACAGCTTTCAATTTCATCTGCATAAACGGCTTTTTCTCCTTCGATACCGAAAAACACCGGCGTAATTCCTTTTACCGCTTTCACCTGTGCCAGCTTGTCGTCATCACCATTGAGTACGATTTCTCCATCCTCTTTCAGAAAATCAAAAATCTCCGTCTTGGCTTTCAGGATACCATCACGATCCTTTAAAAATTCCAGATGACACTGTCCGATGTTTGTGATCACACAGATATCCGGCCTTGCCACTTTTGCCAGGCGATGCATCTCACCGAAATGACTGATTCCCATCTCAAGGACTGCAATCTGGTGTTCATCTCTCAGACGAAATACAGTAAGCGGAAGTCCAAGTTCATTGTTGAAATTCCCAAGCGTCTTCAGGACGTTGTATTTCTGAGCCAGAACGGATGCGATCACTTCTTTCGTGCTGGTCTTTCCAACGCTTCCGGTAATCCCGACTACTTTGATATCAAGCTGCTGACGGTAATACTCTGCAATGCCTTTTACTGCTTCCAGGGAGGATATTACCTGAATGTACGGACCTGCCGGATTCTCCAGTTCGCGCTCACTTATGACTGCCAGCGCACCCTTTTCAAAAACAGACGGAATAAAGTCATGTCCGTCCACGCGTTCTCCCGGTATAGCCACAAACAGGCAGCCATCTGATGCCTGTCTGCTGTCTGTGGTAATGCTCTCTACGATACTTGCTTTCTTTTCCTCACTTCCGTGATAAATACCGCCGCATGCCTGTGCGATCTTCTCCAGGGACATATTTTTCATAAAGATACCTCTTCTTTTCTCTGTCTCTTACGTGTTATCTGGCAGATACTGCGATCAGCTTTTCGCAGAGGTCTGCAAAATCCATGCCAAGTGCCTGCGCTTCCTGCGGCAGAAGGCTGGTCGGTGTCATACCAGGCAGTGTATTCGCTTCCAGACAATACATCTTTCCATCTTCTGCCATCATGAAATCCAATCTTGCATAATTACTGAGCTGCAGTGCTTTGAAACCTTTCACTGCGTATGCCTGCATCTGCGTTGTCTCATCTTCTGTCAGTGCTGCCGGACAGGTCTCAATCGTGCTGCCCGCTTTGTATTTGTTGGTATAGTCATAGAATCCCTCGATCGGTGCGATCTCAATGATCGGATAAGCCGTACCATCTACCACACCAACGGAAAATTCTCTTCCTCTGATATACTCTTCCACTACGATCACATCTTCATAAGAAAACGCATCGGCTAATGCTGCTTCATATTCTTCCTGCGTCTGTGGGATCGTAACACCAACGCTGGAGCCTCCGCAACATGGTTTTACCACGCATGGAAGTGCCATGCCGTGTGCTTCCAGAGCTGCATCTTCCCCTTTTCTTAAAATAAATCCATTCGGTGTCGGAACCTCATTCTGCCAGAAAAGCTGCTTGGAAAGTCCTTTGTCCATAGCGATCGCACTTCCCAGATAGCCACTTCCGGTATAACGGATGCCCAGCAGATCAAAGGCTGCCTGAACTTTTCCATTCTCGCCGTTTTCTCCATGCAGTGCCAGAAATACCACATCAGCTTCCTGGCAAAGCTCAATAACATTTTTTCCAAAGAAAGCTTTTCCTTCCTGAATACTCTTTTCCACGCTTTCATCAAAGCTTCTTGCATAAGCTGCTGCTGCATCCACATCATATTCCTCCGGAAATGCCTGATGCAGATCCACTTCTTCATTTCCGAAATAAACATCCAGAAGAATCGCCTGATGTCCTCTGCTTCTAAGTGCCTTGCATACCTGTGTACCAGATACAATGGAAATCTCCCTTTCTGTACTGATGCCACCTGCTAATACAACAATCTTCATAATTTTCCTCCTCTTGCCGCATGCCTGCAGCTTCTATGCTTTCTGTGTCGGATCATTCGCTTTCTTTGGCTGTGTCCGACTCAGACTCTGTAACTTCTTCACCCTTTTCATTGATCACCCTGGTCTCCGCCGGCTGAGAAATCGCTACTGCTCCCTCACCTTTGTTGATGGTTGCCTTATAGACAACAACCGGCGTACCGATTTCAATATTATCAAAGATCTTTCCTGCCTGATCCCACGGTGTGTTGACACAGCCATGGGAACCATTGCCCTGATAAAGCGTACCGCCAAAAGTCGGTCGCCATTTTGCATCGTGGATACCAACACCGCCGTTGAACGGCATCCAGTAATCCACTGGCGTATTATAGTTCTTTCCTGTCAGGTTATCGGCGCCTCGCAGAATCGCTTTTGCCTCCTTATCATACAGGCAATACAGACCAACCGGTGTCTCGTAACCGTCCTTGGTCGCATCTCCGGTAACAACCGGTGTATCTACCAGAAGTTCTCCATCTTTGTAGAACCACATATGCTGGTTCGTGATATCAATCTCCACGTAAGTATCACCGATATCATTTTCTTCGCCTCTGGCAAAAGCACTTTCAAGCCACTGTGGATCTCTGGTCTGCGAATTTCCTTCTTTCAGAGCCTCATCCAGCCATGCTGCTTCCGTCTCTTCATCCAGTTTCCAGCCATATGTCTCACTTTTTACCGTTACTGTTTCACCAAGCGTTGTATGGAACGTCTGGTTGTTTCCAAAAGTATCATATTTGTCTGCAAGCTGTGCGATCCAGTCTGCAATATGATTCCAGTCAAAAGAAACTTCTCCATTTGACGCAACCGTCATCCAGTCTTTAAACGTCTGATAATCCAGCACTTCTTTTGCATCGGCAATATCATACGTAATCGTCAGATCCCAGTATTTCTGAAGTGCTGCCAGCTTCTTTTTCAGCTTTTTATTGTCACTGGTTTTCTTTGGTGTAAGATAACAGCCGGACTGCTCCAGATCAACTTCCGTCTCTCCACCTGCCACAGCATTGCAAAGCAATTCATAAACCTTATCTGCATCCAGTTTGTTTCCTTCTACTTCCTTAACAATCTCAAATCCATTGTCTGTCTCATCAATATAAGCATCTTTCGGCTCTGTGACCTTTTCCTCATCAAATGCTTCCAGACTCTCCATCACTTCTTTGAGCTTTGCTTTATTATATGTAGTCGGTGTTTTCATCGTGTAATCCTGTGGGTGAAACACTGCCTTTACCCACAGAAAAGAATTCTGTGTATATTTCAGTTCCTGTGCTGCACCATCCGATACATACTCAAACTGAATATCTGCACCGTCGATCTGTTCACTTTTTCCGTCGCGTTCTGCAATCTTCAGTGTATAATCCTGTACCTGATTGGCAACCAGATTCTCCGCCTGCTTCACCGTTTTTCCTGATACATCAATGCCATTTACCGTCGTTCCCGGAAAGAAACGGTCGATATAATAGACACCAACTCCCAGATAAATGGTGATCATCAGCAGAATCACAATACTGATCACTAAAAATGCAATCTTTGGTTTCTTTTTTCTTGGTCTGTCTTTCAATGTAATTTCCTTCATATGTTCTTCCTTTGCCTCTTAAACGTTAACTGTTCCATATCTTCACAGTTACTCTTAATCTTATCATCCCCCGTGTTCCGTATATCTTTGGAAACACACCCTCTATTTTAGCACGTATCCCAAAAAAGTAAACACTTTCCAGAGTCCAGAATGTAAACAAAATGCAAACGATGCCTGCGACTAAAAAATCTGCAGACATCGTTTTTCTTTTTTATAATACTTTAAAAGCGATCAATACGATCCCGAGGATCACAAGCACGATTCCGGTTGCCCGATTTAACGTTTCCGGTTTTGCCCTGTTTGCAAAACGTGCCGCGATCCTTGCCCACAGGAACGTAAACAGTACGCACAGCACCAGACAGGTGACATCCGGCATGCCGCCGATCGCAAAATGGGAAGCCGCACCGGTAAATGCCGTAAATGCCATAATAAACACACTCGTTCCGACTGCGGTCTTTAATTCATAGCCAAGCACACTTGTCAGGATCAGAAGCATCATCAGGCCGCCGCCCGCTCCGACAAATCCGCAGATAAATCCGATCATGCTGCCGCAGATCACAGACTGGATAAACCGTTTCTTTTTCGAAACTGCATGCATGGCTTCTTTTGTCGTCATAACCGGTTTTACGATAAATTTAATACCAAGCATCAGTGTCATGACCATCGAAAATCCGCCCATGGTCGTGCTCGGCAGCAGACTTGCAATATAACTGCCCACCAGCGTAAACAAAAGTACCGTGACCATCATCACGATCCCGTTTGCCACATCCAGGTTTTTGTTTTTGCCGTAAGTATAAGCTGAAACCGCACTGGCAAGCACATCACTGGCAAGTGCGATGCCGACTGCCTGATACGGGTCCATGCCAAGAAACGTGATCAGCATCGGACTGATCACCGCTGCCGCACTCATGCCGGCAAATCCTGTTCCGATACCGGCCCCCATACCGGCAAAGAAACAGACAAGAATCGTTAATATCATGTTTTGCCCTCTTTTCTCTTTTTGTGTTAAAACCCATTATAAAACATCTTTTCCACAAAAATCAATACCCAAGGAAACGCTTCTTTCGCTTCCTGCGGGCTTTTAAAAGGGCAGTCCAGCCACACGACAAGTATAAAAAAGAGCCACAACTAATTCAATGTTACGTCAGTCATGGCTCTGTTATCTCTTAAATTTTCTTATTTATTTCCCAGAATCTTATCAATACTTACCAGTTTTACACTCAACACAAAAACTTCCGTTGCTGTTTTCAGTTCTTCCGGTGTCGGATAAGACGGTGCGATACGGATATTGGAATCCTGCGGATCTTTGCCATATGGGAAAGTTGCTCCGGCATCTGTCATAACAACACCTGCTTCTTTTGCTTTTGCTACGATCGCTTTTGCACAGCCTGGCAGTGCATCGAAGGAAATGAAGTATCCTCCGCGTGGCTCAAGCCAGCTTCCGATCTCCAGTCCGCCCAGTTCGTTTTTCAGTCCGTTTAATACCGTCTCGAACTTCGGACGCAGGATGTCTGCATGTTTTCTCATATGCAGCACCATGCCGTGGATATCTTTGAAGAATCTTACGTGACGCAACTGGTTCAGTTTGTCGTGACCGATCGTCTGAATGGTCATCTGCTTTTTGATGTCTGCAATGTTTGCTTTGGAAGTACCGATCGCAGCTACACCGGAACCCGGGAAGCTTACTTTGGATGTAGAACAGAATTTGTAAACCATATCCGGATTACCTTCTTTTTTACATTCCATCAGGATTTCAACCAGATTATCCTGTTTATCATCATATAAATGATGGATACCATATGCATTATCCCAGTAAATACGGAAATCTTCTGCTGCCGGTTTCAGTCTTGCAAAACGACGTACCGTTTCGTCGGAATAGGTGATACCCTGCGGGTTGGAATATTTCGGCACACACCAGATACCTTTGACTGCCGGATCGTTGTTGACGTATTCTTCAACCATATCCATATCCGGACCATCTTCATGCATCGGAATGTTGATCATCTCGATACCAAAGTGCTCTGTAATCTTGAAATGACGGTCATATCCCGGAACCGGACACAGGAATTTTACCTTGTCCAGTTTACACCATGGAGTGCTGCCCATTACACCGTGAGTCATGGAACGTGCCACCGTATCGTACATAACGTTCAGACTTGAGTTTCCATAAATAATAATATTGTCCGGAGATACCTCTGTCATATCTGCCAGAAGTTCCTTTGCTTCTTTAATACCATCAAGTACGCCATAGTTTCTGCAGTCAATTCCTTCTTCACATACCAGATCTGCCTTGCTGTCCAGTACGTCCATCATTCCCATTGACAGATTCAACTGTGCGGTAGAAGGTTTTCCTCTGGACATATCCAGCTTCAGTCCTTTGGCTTTTACCTCTGCGAACTGCTGTTCCAGATTTTCCTTTTCCTTAAGCAATTCTTCTCTGCTCAAATCCTTGTACGGTGTCATAGTAATCCTCCTCATCTTTCATGTCCATACGCAAAATACACTTGTTTGCCCTGCACGTATTCTGCTCTATCAGCTATTTTATTACGTGCCTCCGGTTTCGTCAAGCTTTTTTCGATTTTAGTGATGGAACAGACGGATTCCTGTAAACGCCATTGCCATGTTATATTTATCGCAGGTCTCGATCACCAGATCATCTCTTACTGATCCGCCCGGCTCTGCGATGTATTTTACGCCGCTCTTGTGTGCACGCTCGATGTTGTCGCTGAACGGGAAGAATGCATCGGAACCAAGTGTTACATCCTGCATCTGATCCAGCCATGCACGTTTTTCTTCTTTTGTAAATACTTCCGGTTTCTCGGTAAATACTTTCTGCCATGCTCCGTCAGCCAGCACATCCATGTATTCATCTCCGATATAAACATCGATCGCATTGTCACGGTCTGCACGGCGGATACCCTCGATGAACGGCAGGTTCAGAACTTTCGGGCACTGACGCAGCCACCAGTTGTCAGCCTTCTGTCCGGCAAGGCGTGTGCAGTGTACACGGGACTGCTGTCCTGCACCGATACCGATCGCCTGTCCGTCTTTTACATAGCATACGGAGTTGGACTGTGTATACTTCAGTGTGATCAGGGAAATCTTCAGGTCATTTAATGCAGCCTGCGGAATATCTTTGTTCTTTGTCACGATGTTGGAGAGCAGTTCATCATCGATCTTCAGATCCTGACGGCCCTGCTCAAACATAACACCAAAGACCTGTTTGTGCTCCAGCTTTGCCGGAACATAATTTTCATCGATCTGGATCACGTTGTAATTTCCTTTTTTCTTCTGTGCCAGGATCTCCAGAGCTTCTTCGGTATAACCAGGAGCGATCACGCCGTCGGATACTTCACGTTTGATCAGCATGGCGGTATCTTTGTCGCAGACATCCGACAGTGCAATGAAATCTCCGAAAGAAGACATACGGTCTGCACCTCTTGCTCTTGCATAAGCACATGCCAGCGGTGAAAGATCCCCCATGTCATCTACCCAGTAGATTTTTTTCAGGACATCGGACATCGGCAGACCGATCGCTGCACCTGCAGGTGAAACATGTTTAAAAGAAGTTGCTGCCGGAAGTCCGGTTGCTTCTTTTAATTCTCTTACCAGTTGCCAGCCGTTAAATGCATCCAGGAAATTGATGTAGCCAGGTCTTCCCATCAGCACTTTGATTGGAAGGTCACTGCCGTCTGCCATGTAGATCTTAGATGGTTTCTGATTCGGGTTACAGCCATATTTCAGTTCTAATTCTTTCATTCTGATTTCCTCCTGACGTTTGTTTATTTGTTTTTATTCACGATCTTTGTCTCATATTTTCCGGTTGCGATGTCGATGTAACGCACAAACAGGGAGACTTTGTTGTCCTCGTTCAGACTGTTCCACAGAGTTTCGGTAAATGCTTCCATATCATCCGGAATGGCGATCAGTTTCGGTTCTCCTTCAAAACTTGGCAGCGGATTGCCGTCACATTTGTAGGTATGGATGAAATGTCCTTCACCTGCCACACAGTTCTGATATGCAAATGTGTAACGGTTGCAGGAATCCGGATTGCCGTTATTGCTCTTTAAAATAGACATTGCATAGCTGTATTTTCCGTTTTCGATGTGCATGATACCGGAAATACGCGGTGTATAGTTCGGAGCATCCGGCTCAAATTCACGGCTTCGAAGAGACTGTTCAAACGTAAGCTGACGATCCATGCCTTCGTAGATGGTATCCGTCTGATCTCCGTTTGTGACGATCGTCTTGTTTCCAAGCACACGCACCGGTGCGTAAATGATCAGACTCGGGTCAACCAGTTTGGAAGGATCAAATGCCTGTGTGCGGATGCCTTCTCCATCCTCCACAAAGATACGGTTGCGGCTGTTCTCGCTTCTTCCCATGATAAAATAAGCGGTTACTGCCTTTGTACCATCCTTGGATCTTCCGATGATGATACCTCTTCCCGGATAAGAATTCTCCTGAAGTTCTTTTTCAATCGATAACATTTCCATGTTTGCATTCTCCTTTTCTTTTCACTCTCAACCTGCTTTGAAGCACAAAGTCTGCATTCAGACTAAGGCAAAAAAAATGTGCCGCACACTCCAAGCAAGATCTGCCCAGACGGTCGACACTTTTACCCTTATACTCCCTGTGGTCCATTCCACTTCCGTCAGTCGTATAATTACTTAAACCTTACCATTTCCTCCGGAAAAAGTCAACCTTGATTTTCGGTTTTCAACGTTTTCCCGTCCAGTACTGCCTCGGTCAGCACATCACCATGATATTTCAGTTTCAGAGAAAAAAACGGATGCTCTTCTCTTAAAAGTCTAAAAAAGATCTTATCCCCTTCCCAGAGGTTCAGGCTTTCAAGTTCACTTTTCTTTACCCACTCCAGCGTTCCCTCGTCGCAGGTGATCATCTCCCCCTCAAATCCGTCCGCTGTATAAAGGCACATGTATTCTGTCTCCCATGCATCCGAAAGAAACGTGACCAGCCCCCGGAAACGCCAGGAAGTAAGTGTAAGCCCTGTCTCTTCCTTTACCTCACGAAGCAGACATTCTTCCGGTGTCTCATCCTTCTCAAAATGTCCGCCGACACCGATCCACTTGTCTTTGTTGACATCCACCGCTTTTTTGACGCGGTGCAGCATCAGATAGCAGTCATCCTTCTCCAGATAACAAAGTGTTGTAAGTCCCATTTGTGCTCTTTCCTCTCTTTTCATGCTGTATTTCTATGTTCTTTTATCACCTTATGTTTTCTGTCTGCATATTTTCCTTATATCACATCTGCTTGCGGACAACCGCATATTCATCATCCAGCCGGTAATACGGGCAGCAGTAATGGCTGTCCTCCATAAAATGCACCAGTTCATCCTCATCGAGATTCACTGTACAGATGGACTCCTCATAATCTTCATCATATACATAATTTACACAAGTTTCACAGTCATTTCGCATCTTTTTCTTCCTTTCTATGTTTTTGTGTCTACGTATCCCCTGACTATTTTTCTTTTCCGTCTGTGGCATATTTTGTCTTGTAAAGACACATATTGTCTTGTGACAAGACGGGACTTTCCCGTTTTTCGTTTACCATGTGATTAACCTGACCACTTGAAGTCATGAAACAAAAAAAGGAGGATTATCATGCCACGAATCATAGAAGGAAAAGAAATGAATCTGATCGGCGACCGGCTCCGGGTTCTGCGAAGAAGAAATCGTTTAAGCCAGCAGCAACTTTCAGAACGTCTGGAAACACAGGCAGTTTATATCTGCCGCGGTTCCATTTCCAGAATTGAGGACAAAAGCCGTACCGTTACAGATATTGAACTGATGGGACTTGCCAAAGTACTTGGTGTAAAAATCCAGGATTTCTTTGAATAGGATCCGTTTCTGATATTTTCTCACTGCAAAGCATTAACTTATTGACTTATTATTCAGAAACTCTTACAATAAGTAGATGTGAGGTAACTTTCGCCTCTGCCGGAATATGTCATGCGATGCATGATGTACACAATGCCAGAGGCATTCTTGAATTGACTCGAATCTTAATCAGGAGGATTTTATTATGCAGCAAGTATCTGTATTTGCAGAAAACCAAAGAGGTATGATGGAAAAGATCACAGGTGTGCTCCGCAGCGAGGACATCAATATTCTGGGATCTGTAACGAATGACAGTGCCGAGTACGGTATCGTCCGCATGGTCGTATCCAATCCGGCCAAAGCCGTAGAAGCTCTGACAAAAGCCGGACTTTTGTGCCATCTTACAGAAGTAGCCGGTGTCGAACTGATGGATGAAGTTGGAAACCTGAACCAGTTACTCCAGGCGCTTTCCGAGAGTAATATCAATGTCAACTACCTGTATCTTTCCTTTAATCGTGAGACAGGCATGCCGATCATGGTATTCCATTCCGAAGATATCATGGAAGTAAAAGCATGTATCGAACACAAAGGATATACCGTATTATAAAAAATTGTCGGTAATTTCCTGCCGGGTGTACGGAAACAGGACGGCGTCCTGTTTCCGTATGTCAATTTCCCGGCCACTTTTTATTCCAGGAAACTATCCAGCACTTCTCTTGCTTCTTTGATCTTTTCTTCATCGCTTCGCCAGATTTCAAATTCACTCATGGATGGCAGACCCATATTGATACCTTCTTTGCGGTATTTCATCCCGCTGTCCAGACTCTTTTTGCCTGACATATGGAAGGTCGTGATACCGGTGCAAGGTGCCAGACTGCGGATTGCTTCTGCATCGATTCCTGCTCCTGCCATAATATCAATTCTGCCTTCTGCCTGTTCTCTGAGCTGTTTTAAAATTTCCATGCCTTCTACGGCACTTTTTTTCTGTCCAGATGTGAGGATTGTGTTTACTCCCAGCTCTTTTGCTGTTTCCAGTGCTTCAAACGGATCACGGCACACATCAAATGCACGGTGCAGCGTGATGCTCATATCGCCTGCAGCGTCGATCATACGCTTCATTGCCTCACGATCTAATGTTCCATCCGGGTTTAAAGCTCCGATCACGGCAGCATCTGCTCCCAGTTCACGGAAGGTACGGATATCTCCGCATAAAACATCCACTTCATATCTGCTGTAACAGAAATCTCCGAATCGCGGACGCATCAGTGCATGGATACGGATATCCATCTGATTTTTAATTTCCCGGAACAGGGCAGTACTTGGAGTCACACCTCCGATCACAAGTCCCTGGCAGAGTTCCAGTCTGTCTGCTCCTCCTTTTTTTGCTGCCAATGCAGATTCTACGCTGTCTACACAGCACTCTAAAATACCTTTCATGATGCTTTCCTCTTTTCTTTCATATCTTTCTGTGATACCGGTTTGCCGTCTACCACTGTTTTGGCATTCGGATAAATCCTCTCCATACGGCTGTCCGGAAAATGTTTATCTAAAAACTTCTCAAGATCTGTACGACTGTCATCTGTTACCACGGTCATCTGTGGCTCTTTCTGAAGGCTGCCCTGCTGCCTCTGGTTATAACGGTTCAGGGCAAGCGTTGACATACCGGCATTAAAGATCATAAACACCAGCAGAACCCATGTCAGAATATTTCCTGCTTTGATCGGAATTCTTTCAATCAGAGCCGACAGCTTCGGATAAATAATCTTCAGCCAGACAACTGCTGCAATGCCCCAGAAAAAGCAGTACAGCAGATTGATCCTGCCGCCAAGGTTAAATGGCAGCTTGCTGTAATCCCAGAAAACAGTTCCAAAAACCAGTTCGGTAAATATACTGCACGCATACTCATAAGCTCCACCAAGCACTGTTCCAAGCATGAAAATATAACGGTCACTTTTATCTTTATATTTATAAAGTAAAGCGGTAAACATTGCACATCCAAGTCCCCATACAATGCTGAACGGACCATAAACCACACTGCTTCTGCTCATCCATCTTCCCATAGAATAGCGACAGAAAAGTGTCTCTACAAGATCCCCGATAAAAGCACCGATCAGAAACAGCCAGAAAATCTTGAAAAAGCAACATCCTTCGGCAAATACCGTTTTCTCTTTTTTCTTTCTTTTTGCTTTTTCTGACTCTTTGATGTTTTCTGTTTTGATGTTCGGATATGCACGCATCATACGTCTCTGAATACGAACTGTTATCGCATTTCCAAAATTCTCCGACACCTTCTGCATATTTTCATTGAGCTGCATGATTCTGCGGATTTTGATCTTCAACTGTAAAATCGCAACCACGGAGCCAAGAAAATCAATTCCCATCAGGATATATGCCACGATCAGGATGATCCTGCCGATCATATGCGGAATCTGTTTTAAAATCTGCAAAACCAGCGGATTGGCAAATTTCATCATTACAACGACTGCCGCACCAAAAACCAGAAGATGCCAGATTCCAAAATATCCTTCATACTGGAAGCGGTTCTTACTGTAATCCCACCATTTCCGGTGAAAAATATGTTCCAGGATCCATCCGGTCATGATCGATACAAATGCTGCAAGAAGCATTCCACCGATAAACAGGAAGAATATCCGATGGCGCAGTTCCGGCAGGAAAATGCAGCACAGTACCGCGCACACACCATAAGACAGGCAGAATGGCATATTCATAAACCCGGTGTTCACAAACTTACGGTTACGCACAGCATTTGCCACAACCCCGGCACACCACCCGGCAAATGAATAAATCAGAAAGAACCAGCAAAGTTCATAAAATGTGTAAATCATCTGTTCTCCTTTTTCTTTTGAGAATACCTCCTGTATCCTTCTTCACATCTCTGTAATCCACAGAAGGCTATATCAGATGACCTTTTATACACATCTGATATCTGCAACAAAGACAGTATACCTGCAAATATCAAATGTTGCAAGCTTCCGTTTTATGGCTCTCACCTTTGATTTATTATATTAAAATTATATTTCTGTTATTTCAAATATACATTTTACATTTTCTCGTTTCCCGTTATACTAATGAACGGACTTCGAAGCGAATGTCCCGGAACCTGATGATCCTGCGCAGATGCAAACGTATCTGCACACCCCCTGAACCACGAAAGGATGGCGGCAGCTTATGTTTAATAAGTTATTAAATAAGAACGGTCAAATATCAGAATCACTGGCTCTGGGAGTTTTTCTGACTCTGGCAGGCGGTTTCCAGGATGCATATTCTTACAATGTACGTGACCACGTATTTGCAAATGCGCAAACCGGAAATATCGTCCTGCTCGGACAGAATCTCGCTTCTGGAAACCTGATGCATGCCCTGCGTTATCTTCTGCCGCTCGCCGCCTTCTTTCTTGGTGTTTACCTTTCGGAATGGATCAAACATCTCTATAAAAACAGCGTCCGCCTTCATTGGAGGCAGATCGTTCTGATCATAGAAATCCTGATTCTTGGAATCACTGGATTCCTTCCAAATTCCACTACCATAAATGTGATCGCAAATATCATGCTTTCTTTCGCCTGCGCCATGCAGGTAGATACTTTCCGCAAATTCCGCAACATCCCCTGTGCAACAACGATGTGCATCGGAAATATGCGAAGCGCAACGGAGTATCTCTGCCTGTATCATATCAGCAAAGATCCGGCAATGAAATACAAAAGCATGCACTGCGGATTTATCATTCTGGTGTTTGCGATCGGTGCCGCATTTGGCGCATCCTGCTCTTCCTGGTTTGGCGTAAGAGCAATCTGGATTGCCATGCTGATGCAACTGGTCGGATTTTTTATGATGTTTGCACGTGAGGATATCGAAGCAGTTGAAAAGCTGAAAGAAAAAGATACAAAATAGATACGAAAAAAGGAACTGCAGACGACAGTTCCTTTTTCGCTGTGTTTTTATGCGTGAGGCAGGCTCAGTTCATCGATCTTCTTCAGTTCTTCTTCTGTAAAGTCTGCACTTTCCAGGACTTTCAGATTATCAAGAATCTGCGTTGTTTTGGATGCTCCGATCAGTACGCTGGTCACTACATGATCTTTTAATACCCATTTCAGTGCCATCTGTGCCAGGCTCTCACCTCTCTGTTTTGCCAGTTCATTCAGACCGCGGATGCTTGCCAGCTTTTCTTCTGTCAACTGGGCTGCTTTTAAGAATCTTCCGTCAGTTGCAATACGGCTGTCAGCCGGAATACCGTTCAGATAACGGTCTGTCAGGGTTCCCTGTGCCAGAGGGCTGAATGCGATGATACCTTTCTTTGCCTCTGCTGCTGCCTGTTTCAGTCCGTTCTTCTCAATCGTACGATCAAAAATAGAATAACGGTTCTGATTGATGATATACGGGCAATGCAGGTCTTTCAGGATTGCTTCAGCCTGTTTCATATGTTCTCCGTCGTAATTGGAAATACCGGCATAAAGAGCTTTTCCGCTGCGGACGATCTGTGCCAATGTCTCCATGGTCTCCTCAAGCGGTGTCTCCGGATCCATGCGGTGATGATAGAAGATGTCAACGTATTCCAGTCCCATTCTCTTAAGACTCTGATCCAGGCTTGCGATCAGATATTTTTTACTTCCCCAGTTTCCGTAAGGACCATCCCACATCACATAACCGGCTTTTGTACTGACCAGGATCTCATCACGGTAAGCACCGAGATCTTCTTTTAAGATTCTTCCGAAATTGCGCTCTGCACTTCCCGGTTCCGGTCCGTAATTATTTGCGAGGTCAAAATGTGTGATTCCATGGTCAAATGCTGTAAAACACAGTGCTTTCATATTCTGGTAATCACAGTGTGTTCCAAAATTGTGCCACAGTCCAAGGGACAGTTCCGGAAGCAGCAGTCCGCTGTTGCCGCATCGGTTGTACTGCATGGTGTCATAACGTTTTTCGTCTGCCTGATACATAATGATTTCCTCCTTATTATCTCATGGCAATGTCTGCCAGTTCTTTGCAATCTTTATTTTTACTCTTTACAAAAGATAACACTTCAAGTACACTTGAAGTCAAGGACTTTTTTCTATATTTTTGCATAAAGGTGGTGAACTATGGATACCTATACAATAAAAGAAGTTTCTGAAATGTTTCATCTGCCATCTTCTACCCTTCGTTATTATGAAGATCTTGGCATCCTTACAAACGTTGGACGCAGCAAATCCGGTCAGCGTGTCTATATGCAGGGTCATATCAACCGTCTGAAAACCATCTGCTGCTTTAAAAAAACCGGCATGTCAATCGCCAAACTGCAACAGTTTTTTGCCTGCGAAGAAGATGAAGCCAGCCATATTGACGAGATTTTAACTCTGTTAAATGACCAGCAGAAACACATTCTGGAAGAGATCAGCCAGTATCAGGCTTCTCTTACACATCTGCAGCGAAAGCTTCATTATTATACAGATATCAAAACAAGTCTGGAAAATGGAAGTCCGCTTCCAAAATGGGCAGATTACCGCGAACATACAGAACAATCTTAATTTATTTAGTATTTTATCTGGAGGTATTTATTATGAAATTTATTTATCCTGCTATTTTCCGCAAAACAACAAAAGGCACCTTTGAAGCCCGTTTCCCGGATCTGGAATGCTGTACGGCAACCGGTGAAACCCTGGATGACTGCATTGAAAATGCAAATCAGGCTGCCTATGACTGGATCTATGTTGAACTGACCGAGTTCGATTCCGAGCTTCCGCCGATCACTGATCCGGATGACCTTGTGCTGGATGACAGTGAAACACTGCGAAACATTTCGGTAAATATCCGGCTTACCGATGGCTGGGACGAATAGAGCCTTGCAAAATCCTTTCCTATCCATTAAGATAAAAAGGTATGTTAACTCAAACATGAGGAAAGGAAAGGTAGAAAACACATGGAAAAATTCTTCAAACTGAAGGAAAATGGTACAAATGTCAGTACCGAAATCATGGCCGGAATCACAACATTCATGACAATGGCCTACATCCTCGCAGTAAATCCTAACATTCTGTCTGCATCCGGTATGGATCGCGGCGCAGTATTTACTGCAACTGCATTATCAGCCTTCATCGCCACCTGCCTGATGGCTCTGCTGTCAAACTATCCGTTTGTTCTGGCTCCTGGCATGGGACTGAATGCTTACTTTGCCTATACAGTTGTCCTTGGTATGGGATATACCTGGCAGGCAGCACTCGCAGCCGTATTTGTAGAAGGTATGATCTTTATCATTCTCTCTCTTACAAACGTGCGTGAGGCGATCTTCAATGCAATCCCGATGAATCTGAAACATGCGGTATCCGTAGGTATCGGTCTGTTCATCGCATTTATCGGTCTGCAAAATGCAAAAATCGTTGTAAACAATGACTCCACACTGCTTGGTCTGTTCTCTTTCAAGGGATCTGTTTTGGGCGGAACTTTCAATTACGAAGGTATCACCGTCCTGCTTGCTCTGATCGGTGTTCTGATCACAGCTATTTTCCTGATCAAGAACGTAAAAGGCGGTATTCTCTGGGGTATCCTGATCACCTGGGGACTTGGGATCATATGTCAGTTCACCGGACTGTATGTTCCAAATACAGACGCTGGTTTCTACAGCCTGTTGCCTGACTTCTCAAGCGGTTTTTCCATTCCGGCTCTGACACCAACCCTGATGAAAATGGACTTTTCCATTGTATTCTCCCTTGACTTTGTAGTTATCATGTTTGCATTCTTGTTTGTAGATATGTTTGACACTCTTGGAACCCTGATCGGTGTTGCTTCCAGGGCAGATATGCTGGACAAAGACGGAAAACTGCCGAACATCCGCGGTGCCCTTCTCGCTGATGCCGTTGGTACTTCCGTAGGTGCCGTATTTGGTACTTCCACCGTCACCACTTTCGTAGAAAGTGCATCCGGTGTAGCTGAAGGCGGACGTACCGGTCTGACTGCCCTGACAGCAGCGGTTCTGTTCGGATTGTCCCTGTTCCTGTCCCCGATCTTCCTGGCAATCCCGTCTTTTGCAACGGCTCCTGCCCTGATCCTGGTTGGATTCTTAATGCTGACCTCCATCACGAAGATTGATTTTTCTGACTACACAGAGGCAATTCCCTGCTTTATCGCGATCATTGCCATGCCATTCATGTACAGCATCTCCGAAGGTATCGCCATGGGTGTTATCTCTTACGTTGTACTGAATGTTGCGACCGGAAAGGCAAAAGCAAAGAAGATCAGTATTCTGATGTATGTTCTGGCTGTGCTGTTTATACTGAAGTACGTGGTACTGTAAAACATTACCTGAAATCCCAGACAGGTTTTACCTGATAAGAAAAAAGACAGAACACCAGATATTCATGTGTTCTGTCTTTTTCTTATCCTGTGATCGTCATTATATTTCCATGAAGTAAAATCCGAAGCATTCCCATCAAAACCAAGTGTCCGACATAGAAGAAATAGAAAAACCATTTCATACCTTTCCATTTTCCTCTTGTCCCATTATAAAAATGCATAAATGGCCAGACAATCATAATTCCATACTGAAGCAATCCATAAACAATGTCTATGGCAAAGCACCAGACCGCCACATACATCGTAATGTACGCCATCATACCAAGAACCTGTTTTTTGAGATTTCCACGGTTTTTGTGAATATGTAACGTACACAGAACTGGAAAACAGGACCAGTCTGATGGAAATGCAAGAATACAAAGCAAAATGATCAGCAGGGTTTTCTGCCAGTTCTGAAGTGGAAACGTCCTTTTTTCATCATCATCCACATACAATGCCAATGCCGCACAAAACAGTGCCCAGATCACACTGGTCTGATTCAGGATGGAATCCCGAAACGGTATCATGGAAATTCCAAAGCAAAAATTATACGCAAAATGCGAAAGAACAGCAAATACAAATAATCTCTGCAAATATTTTTTGAAATTTCTGGTATATTGGTAGCCTTCTGAAATCATAAACCACATCACAGGCGCCGCCAGCCTGCCACACAAATGAATCAACAGAAGCCACCATTCTTTATGTGCATAACCAGGCCAGATCATCCATGCCAGATGATCTGATGCCATTGCAATGATTGCAAAAATTTTCAACTGATTTCCGGAAAATCCGGTAAAGCTTCCTGAATACTTGATCTGTTCTTTCACTTTTTCTCCTTAATCCTCTTCCTCCGGATAGGTAAATCCCCAGGATTTTCGAAATTCTGTCATCATATCCATAACATCTTCTGTATAATCCAGATGCATACAGGAGGTATCTCCATTTATTGCTTTTTCCATATCTGCCAGTTCGTATGCAAGTG
This sequence comes from uncultured bacterium, assembly GCA_905214675.1. Classification (GTDB taxonomy): domain Bacteria; phylum Bacillota; class Clostridia; order Lachnospirales; family Lachnospiraceae; genus Hominisplanchenecus. Next base: position 57,623 of record CAJMMS010000001.1, on the reverse strand, counting down.
CATCTGCATTTTCACCGACTTTGATGATCTCTGTTTTTCCGGTATCGGTATAGGTAATTTTTGCTTCCCAGGCTCTTGGATATTCCATCACTTCTATGTAACCTTTCTCACAGGAAACCATGCCGCGTTTTGGCTGCTTCGAGTGAAGGGAAAGCATAACATTTGCCATCTGACCTTCTTTATTCATCAGGAGCAGTCCAGCCTGCTCATCCACTCCGGTCGGTGCCGGTTTGACCTGTGACAATAACTGATCCGGCTTCGAATCCAGAAACCACCGGATAAAGGAAAGTGCATAGACACCGATATCCAGCATTGCACCACCGGCAAGATTCCGGTTGAAAAAGCGGTTACTCATATTGTACTCTTTGAAACTTCCGAAATTCATCGTGATCAGATTGACTTTTCCAAGTACTCCACTTTCCAGGATTTCATTCAGTTTTTTATAGATTGGCATATGATAAATTGTCATTGCCTCCCCGATGATGACTCCCTTTTCTTCTGCAAAAGCGACAGCCTCATTCAGCTCGTCACTGTTGAGTGTGATAGATTTTTCCACCAGGATATGTTTGCCGTTTTCAATGGCTTTTTTCATAAAATCCAGATGTGTATTGTGTGGTGTTGTAATATAGATCACATCCACTTCCGGATCGATAAACATTTCATTATAATCCGAATAAACTTTGCCGATACCATATTTTTCAGCAAAAGCAACTGCCTTTTCATGGGTTCTGTTGCCGACTGCATAAATATTTTTTCCATTCTTTTTCAGAGCAACTGCCATTTCATTTGCAATAACGCCAGTACCAAGTACCGCCCAGTTTATGTTTCTCATAAAATGCCTCCTTAACTTAACTTTGGTATTATTATATGAAATATTTGAATCCCCGTCAAATTGTATGTTTCCGAAATCTGCCGCATGCAGCAGTATTTGCAGCAAAAAGGCAGAACATTTCTTTTGCGAAATATTTCTGCCTTTCTGCTGTCTTAATGCCATCAATACATTTTTAGATATTTTTCAGTACTTTTTTCTGATAAGTAATCTTCACAGATGGTGCCGCCGCTTTCATGCGTTTCTGTAATTTTTTAATCTGACTCTTTTTCATGCCATCTGCTACCTGGACTTTTGCTTTCTTTTTGATTCCTTTGAAAGCTGCTTTTCCAATCGTTGGTGCTTTCTTTCCTTTTAATGTGATGTTCTGCAGTTTTTTACACTTTTCAAAAGCCTGTTTTCCAATTTTCTTCACATTTGCCCCGATTACAACACTTTTGATCGTTTTGTTATTCTGAAATGCTTTTTCTGCAATTCCGGTTACTTTGTAAGTGATGCCGCCTATCGTTACTGTTGATGGAATCGTAACGCCTGCTTTTTTCTTTAAAACTCCGGCAACTTCCACTGTACCATTTTTTGCATCTGCTTTCGTCACACGATATTTCAGAATACCGGCTGCATCCTGAAGGATTGTTCCCTTTGCAGGCAGTGTATTATCCTGTGTATTATTCTGTGTATTATTCTGAGTGCTGCCCTGGTTGGTATTGCTGTTGTTATTCTGATCCTGTGATGGTTTGGATGGATTCGGTGTTGGAGTCGGTGTCGGATCGACCGGATCCTTACTGGTATCTCTCACAAAACGCAGCCAGTTCAGATTCATGCCGCTCTCGGTAAAGTAGATACGCATCTCATGTTCGCCTTCTTCCAGCGAAACGGTCTGCTCTTCTGTTGTTGCCCATGTCTGCCATGCTCCGGTATTGACTGCACGGAAATGTGCCGCTTCCTTATCACTGTCCACATAAACAGCAAATCCTCCGCTTCCATCAGAAGATGCCACACGTGCTGTTACTTTATAAGTGCCTGTTTTGTTTACTTTTATTTTGTAAACCGTATAACTTCCCTGGTTACAGTATCCAAGACTTTCACCGCCGCCTTCATCGCTTGTTTCTTCCGCTTTTACATCTCCATAGGAACTGCTGATGTTTTCTGCAGCACGGAAAATAGTATCGTCTCCGATTTCCACCGTTTTTGCGGAAGGAGCCGGATCAGGATTGGTTCCACCATTTTCCGATAAATTGCTGTTCATAAAATTGCGTCTCTGTGCCATAAATTTTCTCAGATACTCAATGTTTGCATCATACGTTGTTCCGGTATCTACAAAGCTTTCTGCACTGTGATTCCACGGATTCTCCAGCAGATCACGCCACTGGATAAAGTTCATCGCTGCGGATGCAGAAACTTCTGCCTTATAGGCATCCAGGGATTTGATCTTCGTTGCTTCATAATCGGTAGATTCTCCCAGCAGGACTTTGATTGCCGGCATAAATTTGCTCTGCCACAGTTCTTTTACTTTTGTCCATACTTCTGTATTCTGTGCTGCCTGTGCCATCACGTTATACTTGCTGCTGTTACCGTACATGGCAGAATATCTTGCCCACCACTGTGTCGGATCTTGCAGGTTTGTGCCATCACGTGATGGATAGTTTCCAAGTGCTACGTCAAAATCCCATACCGGTGCTGCATGAAGTTTTCCATCTCCGGTGATATCAGAATCTTTATAGAAATAAAAACTGGTGATGCCGGAATCCAGGTTCATGGAAAATTCCTGGATCAGATACATCCGTGCCAAAGACTCGATATCTACATACTCAGAAAGCGGATGTTTTCCATCGCCATCTGTGTAATATCCATCCTTTGAATACAGGGCATCTTCCACTTTCTGATAAAAATCAGCAATATAGTCAATCTGGGCTTTCGATACACATTCCGGGCATTTCATAGTAACCGCCTGGCCGCCCGTGGTCACAAAACCGCTGATCTCATCTTTGTAACGCTCCGGCAGTTCCATTTCCAACAGATATCCTCCTGTGATATCTTCCGGATCATTCGGAACATCTACCCATTTTCTATGACCTTCCTGATATTCGTTGCTGTCGTTCTTACTCTTCTGCTCGTAATCCGCAAGATCTGCACCACCATTCGCTTCACTTGTAGCGGCTTCCAGATCTGTGATATTGACTCTGGTTTTTCCGATCTCTATTTTTTCTGTGATAAGATAAGATCCCATATAATCTCCGTTGATATAGAGATCAATATTGCGGCTGTCCATGGTAAATGGAATACCTACTTCTTCTGCCAGATTATAAACGATACGGTTTCGAAGCAGGGAACGGTCGGTATAATTGGCAAGCAGGCACCAGCCTTTTCCTTTTCCCATGCCAAGCAGATCTGAGGAAGTTTTCAGTTTGATATTGTAAGGCTTTTTAGCAAAATCCCATGTTGAATTTCCGCGGCCTTTGATCTGTTTCAGATCGCCGTTAAAATCTACGCTGCCATCTGCTTTTACCAGAGCCATCGTACCTGCTTCCTTGTTGGCTTTATTCGCATGGATCTTATCAAGTGTACCTGATGCCGTCTGGATAAACATCGCCGGAATCTCTGCAGACTGTGTGATATTGACTGTCTTACTTCTGCCTCCTGAAAGGGAAATCTGCAGTGTGCTCTTTCCGGAAAGATCCAGTGTCTCTCCGCAATGGACTTTCTGACCGCCTGCCATCACATAACTTTCGGTATCTTCCGTAACTTCTGCTCCAGTGCTGTTTCCTTCTGTAAAATGCAGCTTTACGTTGCTCAAATCTGCTCCGGCCGGCATACACAGATAATAACCATCTTTGTCAGCATACTGCCAGTTTACTTTCTGTTCTGTCTGTGTGTCACCACTTCCGTAACTCACCGTTACATACAGTTTTTCGATGTAAGAGAGCTGCTGTTCTGCTGCATATGCACGGATCGGCATAAAACAGAAAAAGAACAGTACGCAGACTGTCATCCAAAAAACACTTTTGTCTTTTGTTTCACTTTTCATGATCCTTCTTTTTCTCCTTTGATAATGGATAATGCGAAACCCTTTTCGTTTCTTTTGCTTTGTTTCTGTTTCATTATAAACGTTGGATTTTGAATAGTCAAACATTTTTGTTCTTCACAAACAAACAGCGGAAGTTTTTCTCCCGCTGTCCGTTTTTTCCTTATTTTTTCATTTTCCAATTCAGAATCCACTGATCTGTTCCGAGGTATAGCGAAGGATCACTACTGCATCCGTGGTATCCACCATTCCATCTCCATTTACATCTGCGCTTGCTGCATCTTGCCCGGAAAGACCTTCTATTTCTGCTGCTGCACGCAAAAGAGAAACGCTGTCCTTTGTTGTGATCTGACCATCACCATCTACATCACCAAGAAGTCTGGCTTCTGCAACTTTTATGGTAAGACTCCTTACTGCTTCATTGATTTCATTCTGCAGGGCATCCTCCTGTTCATTTACTGCTTTTGCCTGCTGAAGTTCTTCTGTCAGACCTTCGATCGTAGCTGTCACATAACGGTTGTCTGATGCAAGGATCTCATCTGCTTTTGCGATCATCGCTTCCAGTGCCGACTTTTTGCCCCGCATCTTCAGACCGACGATCGCATCTACCAGATCCTCATATGCCTGTTTCAGTTCTTTATCCGCAGGATTTTCTTTGGCTTCGATTTCTCTTGCATGAGCGATCGCCGCCTGTAATGCCTGTGCACTGTCTTTTGTGTATTTTTCTGCATGATCGGTCAGAAGTTCCTCTGCCACACTTGCGACTCTCTGCAGAGACTGAAGATCCAGATCCTGCTGCGTGATCTGCCTTGTAAAATGCAGCCAGTTCAGGTTGGAACCGCTCTCTGTGAACTCGATACGAAGTGTGTGTATTCCTGCTTCCAGTCTAATCTCCTGAGCTTCCAGTGTCGTCCATTTCTGCCATCCACCAGTATTGACTGCCTTGAAACTTGCAATCTTTGCGCCGTCTACCAGAACATCAAATGCTCCGCCGCCTGCATTGGATGCGGAACGTGCGGACAGGCTGTAAGTTCCGCTCTTTGCAACGCTGATCTGATACTGTGTCCATGCCCCTTCATCACAGTAACCAAGATCTTTTCCACCATCCTCATCAGATGTATTTTCGCCTCTGGCTGTCTGTGACCAGATGATATTTTCTGCCGCTTTAAAACAGGTGTCATCGCCGATCGCTACCGTTGGCGAATCCAGAATCTTATCTTTGAAAATATTTACTTTCATGATCAGATTCATAAGGCGTTCTGCACATGCCTCCAGATCGGAACGTTTCAGGATTCCCTTGTCCAGTGCAGATTTTAAAGTTGCCGGAGAACCACTTGGCATTTTGACATCATTTCCTGCCAGGACTTCTCTTGCGTGGTTGGAGTTGTTGCCCCAGTCTGTCATAAAGATTCCTTCGTATCCCCATTCACCACGGGTAATGTTGGTCAGGAGTTCTTTATTTTCAGAAGTTTCGATTCCGTTTAAGAAATTATAAGAAGTCATAATACTCCAAGGCTGTGCTTCTTTGACTGCGATTTCAAAACCTTTCAGGTAGATTTCACGCAGTGCACGCTCGCTGACCCTGGAATCGCTACTGTTCCGGTTAGTTTCTTTGTTGTTTGTTGTAAAGTGTTTCAGTGTAATGGAAACGCCTTCGGACTGACAACCTTTCGTGATTGCCGCAGCCATTTTTCCTGTGATCAGAGGATCTTCGGAATAGTACTCAAAGTTACGTCCGCAAAGCGGATCTCTGTGGATATTCATACCAGGTGCAAGCCAGATATCAATACCATTATTATGAGCTTCGATCGCTGCTGCTTTTCCTACCTGCTCTACCAGATCCACATCCCAGGTACTTGCAAGAAGTGTGGAGATCGGCCATGCCGTACAGGTTGTACCGATACGGATACCCTGTGGGCCGTCTGCTGTCATGGCATTCGGAATGCCGTATTCCATGAGATTTCCCATACCACCTGTGTTTGCAACACCGGTATTTGACTGACCGCCGAGCAGATTGCAGAGCTGGTCATCACTTAACTGTGCCAGGAAATCATCCATAAGTTCCGAATTATTATAAACATCCACCAGCATGATCTTGCCGCTGTCTGCCGGTTCAGAAGCTGGTGTATCTTCGGCTGTACGGGCTTTTTTTGCTGCTGCACTCTTCAGGCTCTGTGTTGCTGTCTGTTTCTTTTCTACCAGAATATAATCGATATTCGGGTATTTATCTTTTTCAGATGCCCTCAGTGTGAGGATGCTGTGTCCTTTCGGAAGGGTTACGGTAACCGGTTCCAGATTTTCAAAATTGTACCATTCACTCTTTCCGCTTCCGTCACCGGTCTGTTTTGCATTGATCGTTGCCGGGAATTTCGTTCCGTCTACTTCCATACCTGGATCAAAATCGAATGCCGCACGGCCATTTGCCACATTTAATATCACATTGTATTCTCCGGCTTCTTCGACATTCAGATAGTAGCTTACATAGTTTCCGACATAATTCATATAAGCCAGGCAAGTCCCTGTGTAATCACCTTTTGTAAAATCTTCAGTGCGGACTGCATTGTTTCCTGTGCTACCTGCTGCATCGTATTTCTCTGCTTCGATCTTGTTTTCGCCTTCTGCTTTGATGACTTTCGTGTAAATTTCATCCTGATCACCAACGCGTCTGAGCAGCATATAATCATAATTCGGATTGTTTCTATTTGCTGTAAAACGAACCAGGTTCACGCCTTTGTCAAGGTTAATGTAGAATGGTTCACATTCTTCGAAATTATACCACTCGGAAGCACCATTTCCATCACCGGTCTGCTGTGCATTGAACGTAATATCTGGCTGCTGCACGCCATTTACCGTAACGGTAAAGCAGTTCTGAATCTCTGCATATCCATTTGCCATGCACATGATCACTTCATACTTGCCGGCTTCTTCTGCAGTCAGTTCGTATTCCATATATCTGCCGGCTTCATTCAGATATGCCAGACACCGCTTCATCTCCATGTTTTCATCGTAAAATGTTTCCACGTTCAGGTTCCCGGAAGAATTCAGGAAATTCTCCGCTTCTACTTTTGTCGTTCCTTCTGACGTGATCGTGTAATGCGAATTCGTTTCTTCTGAACTCGTTCTGAGATCTTCGTATGTTTTATCTGCCAGAAGTCTCTTCTCCAGTTGAACCGGTGCACACTGCTGGGAGAGCTGTTCGGTAACTTCGGTATCTTCTACTTTGTAAGTATAACGTACGCCCTGCTCTGTGGCATCTTTGATGGAATTTCCGACATAAATATGGTAATCTCCGGCTTCCATAACGTATGCGGATTTCTGAACCTTTCCGGTGTCATCATAACTTGACATATCGCTGATCGCATAAGTCATCGTCAGTTCCTGAGATTCGCCCGGCTGGAGCAGTTTCGTCTTTGCAAATGCTGCCAGTTCTTTTCCTGGTTTGCCAAGTTTGCCCTGCGGTGCCGAGAAATAAACCTGTACGACCTGTTTACCGGCTACCTTGCCGGTATTGGTAACAGTCGCTGTGGTAACGATATTTTCTCCGTCAACTTTGACATTTACGTTGTCTGTTTTAAAAGTGGTATAAGATAATCCATATCCAAAATCGTAATTTACCTTTGTATACTCCGGATCAAAGGTTTCAAAATAACGATATCCAACAAAAATATCTTCTTCGTAGTTTACATAAGCACTGGACTCGTAGAATGTATCGGAACTCGGATAATCCGTGTAGGATTTTGCAAACGTATCCACAAATTTACCGGATGGGTTCACGTCGCCCACCAGAACATCCGCTGTGGCAAGTCCGCCTTCCATACCTGCCTGCCATGCCATCAGTACAGAATCAATACCCGGAATATTTTTGATCCATTCGGTATCCAGAACGGCTCCGACATTCAGCACAACAACCGTCTTTTTAAATTTCGCTGCAACTCTTGTCAGAAGCTCTGTCTCTGCATCCGACAGATAATAGTCACCTTTTGATGCAGTACGGTCACTTCCCTCGGAAGAATAACGTCCGATCGTCACGATTGCGGTATCCGCATTTTCTGCCGCAGCATCTAACATATCATTGGTAACCGTAATATTTGCATCGTTTGTAATGCCATTTGCACTAACCTGTTCCGTATAGAAATCTACCAACGGCTGATAAAGACTGATCTTTCCTTCTTCTGCCTTGATCTGCATACCCTGGAGAATGTTGTGCGTATAGTCTACGTTCGTCGCACCGCTTCCTCCGCCACCTCGTACATAATCGATCATTGCACGGCCGAACATGGCAACTTTTTCGCCCTGTGCCAGTGGCAGTGCACCATCATTTTCCATCAGAACCATACCTTCGCCTGCAACCTGTCTGGACAGGTCAATATGCTCCTTGGGCGAACTCGCCTGCACATGCAGAATGCCGGATACCGGTATCGCTGCAGCAACCATGGCTGTCGAAAGAATGGCAGCCATAATCTTTCGGAATCTCATTTTCATATGATTTCTCTCCCTTCTGCCAGAATCTCGCTCCTTCTGACTCAATTTGTTCCTTTTTTTGCTTCCGTTTCTTTCAATGATTATATATTTTATCATTTTCGCCCTTACTTTTCTATGTAATTTTATGCGATTTGCTTATGTTTTTTTATTATTTTCACTGTTTGTTATATATTTTGTACATCAGCACCCCATTGTTTTTCATCACTCTATCCCTGGAAGCAGAATAGGTGTATAATACCTACAACAGCTTTTACTTTAATCATGGGAGGATTTCATATGAACGAACGATTACAGAAACAACTGGACTTTGCACTGGAAATCGATAAAGAAAAAAATATCCTGCGTCAGACACATTTATCCGGACACGGACGCAGGGAAAATGATGCTGAACATGCCTGGCATATGGCAATCATGGCTTATCTTCTGAAGGAATATGCCAATGAAAAAGTCAACATCGAACGCGTAATGATCCTGTGTCTGATTCATGATATTGTAGAGATCGATGCCGGTGATACCTATGCTTACGATGCTGAGGGACTGAAAACACAAAAAGCAAGAGAAGAAGCCGCAAAGGAACGGATTTTCTCGCTGCTCCCGGATGATCAGAAAGAAGAACTGTCTGCCCTGTTTGAAGAATTTGAAGCAAATGAAACTCCGGAATCCCGCTTTGCCCATGCTATGGATAATTTGCAACCACTGATGCTCAACAACAGCAATGGCGGCGGTGACTGGAAGGAGCATCAGGTGACCGCAGCACAGGTTTACGGACGGCAGAGTAAGACAAAAGACGGCTCCGAGCAATTATTTGAAGTGATCGATGAGATTCTTCAGAAGCATATCCGCCTCGGAAATCTGCTTCCGTAATGTTTTTCTGATATTCTATTTTTCCTTTTGCAGATTTTTCACATAAAACGGCACGCAGATGACCTGCGTGCCGCCTTTTTTACTCTTATATCAATGATTATCTGAAATGTTCGACATTTCTTTTATCATTTTATTTTTCTGCTGCCTGCTGAAGAATGAGAACTGCATCCTGTGTATCTACTACACCATCACCGTTTACATCTGCGCTTGCTGCTGCAACTGTATCCAGTTCATCCAGTTCTACGCTTGCTCTTAACACAGATACGGAGTCGCTTGTGTTGACTTTGCTGTCACCATTTACATCACCGATCAGACGGGCATTTGCAACTTTCAGTGTCAGCGCTCTGACTGCTGCATCGATTGCATCCTGATCTGCATCTGCGCTGTCATATACGTTCTGTGCGTCTGCTTTCACTGCTGCCAGACCGTCAATGGTAGAAGCAACATAAGTGTCGGAAGCTGCCAGGATTTCTGCCGCTTTGTCCAGCATTGCTTTCAGAGCTGCTTTGTTTCCTTTGAGCTCCAGATTTGCGATCGCTTCGATCAGATCTGCATATGCTTTTTCGATCGCATCTGCTTTCCGGTTGCTGTCTGTCAGAACTTCTTCTGCTTTTGCGATTGCATTGTTCAATGCTTCCAGAGAATCACTTGTGTAATTTCCGTTCAACAGATCTTTTGCTGCATTGATCAGGTTTCCAAGAGAGGTAACATCAGACAGTTCCGTCAGTTTATTGATTTCTGCAAGAACTTTAACTGCTGCTGCATTGATCTGATCCTGTGTTGCACTCTTCTCTGCCAGAACTGCTTTTGCTTCTGCTACTGCCGCTTTCAGCGCATCGAGAGAATCATAGTTCTGGGATGCTGCGATAATCTCCTCTGCTGCATCAAGTGCAACTTCCAGATGCAGGGTCTGTGCACCGTATTCCAGATTTCCAAATGCTGCGATCAGTGCATCCACTGCTGCATCGATCTGTGCCTGTGTTGCATTTTCGGAAGTTACCACGTTTCTTGCTGCTGCGATCGCATCCTGTACTGCATTCCAGCTTTCTTCTGTATAATCAGAAGCATCCAGGCTGTTGATCTTGTTGATAATGCCTTCCAGACCTTTGATTGCTACGCTTGTCTGTACTGCATCTTTGCTGTAAGAAGTAATATCTTTCAGGATAGCTGCATGTACACTGTTCAGAGATTTTGCTTCAAATCCGTGTGCGGTTGCAAATTCTGTAGAGGACATAATAAAGTTACAGATATTGATAGCTGCTTTCTGAAGGTCGCCAAGGGAGATGAGCTGTTTGTTTGTAGCCAAATCTTTGTTCTGGTTTACTTTGTAAGTAACAGTTGTCTTGATTCTCTTTCCACCCCAGCTATTTACTTCTTCTACTTTATAAGTTGCATATTCTTCATCGATCATCTGCCATGCTTCTTCACACAGAAGGTCATGATTTGCATCAGCATCACCGGTAACGCTGGTACTTACGGTCGTTTCACCATTCTTATCCAGTTCATATCCGCCAAAGTTTGGAACTTCTTTGGTCTGTGTTTCATAATTCTCGTCCTGCCAGGATATGGTTGTCATATTTACATAACCTTTTCCGTTCCAGTCCGGATCGTTCTTGAATGCTGTGATAATGCTGGCTGCACCTTTACCCGGGCAAACAAGGTCATTACCTGCATGCATCTCGTACATTGGTACGGACTGTCCGCCGCCCCAGTCTGTCATGATCATGCCTTTGAATCCCCACTCATCTCTTGCAAATGCGGTACAAAGATCATAGTCATCTGCTGCCGGTCTGCCGTTGTTCTGGTTGTAAGATGTCATGATCGCCATAGGCTGTGCCTGTTTTACAACCTGTTCAAAACCTTTGAGGTAGATTTCACGAAGTGCTCTTTCGGAAATCGTATTATTTTCACTGTTTCGGTTTGTTTCCTGAGAGTTTACTGCATAATGTTTAATGGTAACACCAACACCTTTGCTTGCCTGTACGCCAAGGGTTGCTGCTGTACCGGTTACACCTACGACTACCGGATCTTCTGAGTAGTACTCAAAGTTACGTCCGCAAAGTGCGTTTCTGTGGATATTCATACCAGGTGCCAGCCAGCATCCGATACCAAACTCTTCCATCTCTTCACCAACGCCTTCGCCGTATGCATAGATCTGTTCGGTATCCCAGGTCTGTGCAAGCAGTGTACCGATCGGCCATGCGGTTGCATACTGATAATAATCGGTACCATCATCTTTATAGTGCTGTGTAATACGAAGACCTGCAGGTCCATCAGACAGGTTGACCGGTGTAAAGCCTTTCGCATCGTTTCTCCAGGTTGCTCCTGCAACACCCTGCACGGTCTTGTCTGTAGAATGTCCATTTACCAGATCTGCCAGTTCTTCCATCGACAGACCAGATACGAACTGTTCCATCGTTACATTGCCAACTTTGACATCCATCAGTGTACTCTTACTGAAATCGCCATCAAATTTCTTAACGTGTTCTTTATAAGATAACGTGTAATCAGAACTGTTCTTATTTCCTTTTTCAACACGGCTGACTTCACCGGTTGCACCGTCTACATTGTCTGCAAACAGATATTCTGTCTGTGTTGTGTCAGATGTGTATACGGTAACATCCTCATTCTCTTTGATGATCTCCGGTGCTTCATAATCTGCGAAATCTACCGCGATCGTCTGTGCTGCTGCGATCTCATCGGTTTCACCGTCATATGTGATCGATGTAGCACCTTCGGTTGTCATCGGCTCCAGATCCGGATATTTTTCATCATCTGCCAGATTTGGATTCTCCGTTACCGGAACCATCAGGTTGCTGTACTGTTCTGTAATAATATCCTGCGATACGTTCAGTTTTGCTGCTACATGTGTATTTCTGGAAGAATTACCTACACGGATGATATAATCGCCATCTTCCATGATATAAGCTGCCTGATCTGTATCATAAGATCCCATTTCAGAAGTATCGTACGTAATCGTCAGAACCTGTGATTCACCAGGTGCCAGCTCGTCTGTCTTTGCATAGCCTGCCAGTTCCTGATAAGGTTTGTCCAGCTTGCCATCCGGAGCGGAGAAGTAAACTTCTGCAACTTCCTTACCGGATACGCTGCCGACATTCTTAATCTTAACTTTAACCGTTACCTTATCTTTGTCTGCAGATACGGACTGTGTCTGCATGGAGAAGTTCGTGTAAGAACCACCATAACCAAATGGATAAGATACGTCTACACCAAAGGTATCATAATAACGATAACCTACGAAAATATCATCGTTGTATAATTCCTGATTGTTATTGCTATCCTGATTTGCAAATCCTGCACTGGATGGGTTGTCATCAAAATTAACCGGCCAGGTATCTGTTAATTTACCGGATGGATTTACGGTTCCGTTTAATACTTCTACCAGTGCATCACCGCCGGTCATACCTGCCTGAGACATCAGGAGCATGGAATCCAGCCCATTGATCTCACTGAAGAACTTGGTATCAATAATTCCGCCTACGTTCAGGACAACAACTACGTTATCAAATGTTTTTCCAAGCAGTTCCAGATTGGCCCGCTCATCATCCGATAAGAGATAATCACCTTTTCCGGAAGAACGGTCTGATCCTTCACCTGAGTTACGTGCAATCACATAAATAGCAGTATCTGTCTGGGCTGCTGCCTCCTCGATCTGGGCTGCTGCACCATCCAGTTCTGTGTATACATGTTCATTTACCCATCTGCTGCCCCACATACCAGAACTCTGTCCGCCGCCTTCGGATTTCCACAGTTCATGCATTTCATTTACAAAATCTGCATTGACGATATCGTATCCGGCATTTTCAAAGCCCTGCTGTACGGTAACGTTATCACGCTGATTTACTGCACCGGAACCGGTACCGCCCTTGATGGTGTTATAAACACCCTGTCCGAACAGAGCAACTTTGGTTCCTTTCTTTGCAGAAATCGGAAGTGAATTGTTTTTGTTTTCCATCAGGACCATACCCTGTGCTGCGATATTTTTCGCTGCGATCTTATGATCGATCTCACGCTGGCTGATGTTTGGATCGGTTGTAGCTGCCATTGCTGTCATGCTTCCACCTAAGATCATGGAAGCGGACAACGTGACCGCTATGACTTTTTTTGAAGTTTTCTTCATTCTTGCTTCCTCCTTTTCCTTTTTTGTCATATTTTCGCTTTCCAATATTGATTTTTATCAATATCGTTTTGTGTGACTACATTTTATACAATTTCTTTCCGCTTTTCCATGTAATATTATACGTTTTTCTTGTAAATTCTTTAGAACCTCAGAAAATTTCATAACACATTGTATAGTTTTATAAACAAAAAGATCTGTCTTTTCTCTGACAGATCTTTTCGTTTCCCGTTCTTATTTCTTTTTCTTTGACCACATAAATCCGCCTGCCAATACCAGCAGTGCGATCACTGCGATGATCAGCGGACGCAGGATGTTTGTATCATCCCCCGTCTTTGCAGACCTGACGGTCTGTGTTGTCTCGCTCTGCGTGGAAGAAACAGAACTGCTGCTGTTTCCACTTGTCTGAGATCCGGTAGTTGTGCCAGAGGTACTGCTGCCCTGTGATGTACCTGCGGTTCCTGCATTTGCCGAAGTCTCCGGTGACTCAATTCCGGCATTGGTCTGACTTTCCGCTCCACTGCTGTTGCCGGAACTGTTCGTCTGCGGTTCTGTAGAAGCCGTATTGCTTCCATTATCCGTACCAGTTCCTGAAGTATGATCTGTACTGCTTCCGACCGTTACATTCAGCGGCACATCTGTCACGCTGATGTTTTCTGTATTATCTGCCAGTTCTTCTGTCGCTGCCGATACGGTAATGGCATCCCCGTTTTTCAGTTGTCCGGACACTGCCTGAAACGTAAGCTGCAACAGTTCACCATTTGCATCCATCTCCGAAGAAGAAGCAAAGACCAGAACCACTTCACCTTCCTGCTTGTTACCGGTCAGCGGATCATTGATACTTGGCAGTGCATTACTGATCAGGGAACCCGACGCCGATGAAACCAGTTTCAGTTTGCTTCCATCGTAAGTTACCCGTACTTTTCCATTGGTAATCTTTGCATCACCGCTTATCACACAGGTTACTTTCCAGTCTGTACTGTTTTCATTTAAGATATCGCCTTTTACCGTAACGGTCGCTGCTCCGGCCGCCATCACATTCTGCCGGAAACACAGCATGCCTGCGATAAACAGAACGATTGCATATAATACTTTTTTCATCGGCACGTTCCTCCCCAAACCTGCTTTATTTTACACGGACTGCTTTTCTTGCACTGTAAGGTCCGAAATGTTTCTGTCCGTCAATGATCTTATAGCACCGGATACGTACATAGTACTTTCCTCTTCCCTTACCTTTTACTTTGACAGTTTTCTTTAATCTTGTATTTTTTCTTATATTGACTTTTCTTACTTTTTTCTTGAATTTTTTATCTTTGGCAACCTGGATCTGATAGCCGTCGGCTGTTTTACTTTTTCCCCAGCGAAGTGCTACTTTTTTCTTTGCTCCCGATGTCGCTTTTTTTACTTTTACTGCTTTTGGTGTAATGCAGAAAGAAGCCTTGGTTGTTCCTTCATATTTGCCGATACCGTTGATCGTAACGGTTGCTTTTCCGACCTTTTTATTGGAAGCATAAGTAAGTGCATAATCTTTCGCTTCCTCCAGAACAACTCCGTTATACGTAATCGTCACACCTGGACGGATTGCTTTTTTGTTATACGTCTGATCTGCGATCGGAGCAATCTGTGCTTTTGCAATATCAATTTTTCCGTTTGTATCCGAATTGTCCGTTCCGTTATTTCCATTGTTATTGCGGTTGTCCGTATACTGTGTCTCCGTAACTTCTGCTGTGACTTTTTTGTCTGATCCAACATTGGCAATTTCCATAAGTTCCAGACTCAGCCCTGCATCTTTGAGATCAAATGCATCGGTTGTGGAAAATGTAATACTGACAATATCACCCTTTACCTCTTTTGCCGTTGCAGAAATATAACCGGCGATCACTGCACCATACTTTTCTGCGTCAACATTTCCCGGTACTGCATGATCATTGATCTCATTCATAAACCCTGTCATACCGCTTCCTGCCGATGCTCCCTCCAGATGCAGCTTGTCTTTTGCATAATAAATCTTCACCCGGATGTTTGTGATCTCGTCCAAATTCTCTGCCTTACAGGAAACTGTTACAATCCCGCTCTTTTCCTGTACTACGCTCAGATACAATTTGGCATTACCTGCTGCTTTTACGTTGCTCATGTTCATCGTAAAGATCAGAAGCAATGCGATCATCACAGAAAAAATCTTACTTTTTTTCATCAAATCAACCTCCTTTATTTTGTGACTTCGGTTTCTGATTTCTTTCTGCTTCGCTAATATAGTAATTTTAACTAATTTTTCAAATAATTTCCATGTATTTTTATTCGATTTAGTTAGAATTTTTTTAGATTTTTCTGTGATTTCTTTCTATTTTTCCACTTTTGTAAGGGGAATCATATAATAACGCTCATCCTCAAGTCCCAGATCAGACACATCTTCTCTCTGGAGTGCAAGAGCGTCAATAAACTGCATCAGTGCTTTTGCATGCAGTTTTGTATCGCAGAGAACGGTTCCCAGTATTTTCTCCTCCTCTACCAGCTCCCGTACTTCTTCCACGCCGTCAATGCCAACAACTTTGATATCGGTTCTTCCTCGATCCTCCAGTGCTTCCCAGGCTCCGAGCGCCATATCATCATTGTTGCTGATGATCAGTTCCAGATCGTTTCCATAATCACGAAGCCACTGACGTACGATCACATCTGCCTGACTTTTCTCCCAGTTTCCAGTTGCACTGGCAATCTGCTGTGTCCTGATTTTATTTTCTTCCAGTCCTTTTAACACCCATTCTGAACGGATCAGCGTGTCCTGATGCCCGGACTCTCCTTCCAGCAGGGCAAACTGCAGGATGCCATCCCCATTGCGATCCAATGCCTGCGCATCTTTTTCAAATGCATCCGTGATCACATCTGCCTGAAGCAATGCAGACTGTTTGGCATCCGATCCTTCATAATAGATATCCTCGCTGCGGAAAATATCTTCCCTTACCGGTTCCCGGTTAAAAAATACAACCGGGATACCTGCTTCCGATGCCTTATCCACAATCTGCGCTGCATTGGTGCGGTCTACAATATTGACCAGCAAAAGGTCATAATCCAGGGCAATAAACTGCTCGATTTGATTGTTCTGCTCCTGCTGGCTTCCTCTGGCATCTGCGATTTTTTTCTGGATCTCCACACCGGGATTGTCTTTTTCATACTGAAAAATTTCATTTTCCAGATAACCGCATATTTTGTTGATATATGCATCTTCTTCATTGTAAACTGCTATTCCTACCTTTACACTCTGTCTTTCTTTTTCGCTTTCTGCTTCCCTTGTGCATCCCCACACGGTTGCACATACAGCCAGCACAAAAACCGATGCTGCGATTCCCCAATGCTTTTTCTGCATTCCTTTCTGCCTCCTTCTCAGTATATTGGAAATAGAAATTCATACTGTGCTTTTATGTTTTCCTTATTGATCCAACGACAGGAAATCTGCTGTTTCGTCTCCACGCTTTTATTTTCAATCGAAGCTGCTGCCGATTTTACCGCCAGAATCCCAAGTGTATAACTGCTGTAGGCAACCACACCTTCTATGCGGTTTTCCCGTACATAACGCAATACTTCTTTGGAATAGCCGATACCATAGATGCTGGTGTTTTCATTTTTCAGATAGCTGACTGCCTTTTCGGTAATTTCCGAAGTTGCTCCGATATAGATGCCTCCTTCACTGATAACGGAAGTCAGCTTTTTTTTCTTTATCTCTATACCCTTCTCCTGAAATGCCGCCCGCAGAAGTTTCAGAATACGCTCGGAACGCTTACTTTTATCTGTCAGAAACACCACCGGTACATCGCCATCCTGTTTCCTTTTTTCTTCAATATGTTCTACCAGAAGTTCTGCCATTTCCTGCGTATCAAACCATACATGGGCAGCCGGATCGTCTGTTTCACTTTCCGGGCTCACCATGATAAGTGGAATTTTCTTATTGTTTTCTTTCAGATAACTTAAGATCTGTTCTTCTTTATCCGAAAAAACGATCAACGCCTGGGCACCGTTTTCGCATTCGCGCTCCACATAAACATCAACATCTGCTTCCGTCTCCCCTATTTCCTGATAATTGATATCCACGCGCTTTATATTTGCCGCTTCTTCAATTCCCCGTTTAAAATCATCTACCTGTGCTGCATTTCTGTCCAGTCCAATCACAGAAATTTTTTTAATTTCTCTCTTTGTCTCACCCTGGATCAGATTGCTCGATGAAAGTATCATAAAAACAACCATCAGAATCCCAATACCTGCAACCGCGATTCTCTTTACTGCTCTCATTCTTTCTTCTCTCCATACATGATTGCCGGAAGATGCAGAAGGATTTCCGTTCCTTCATCCTCTTCGGAATGGATCTGTACTCCATACTGTTTTCCAAAATAGAGCTGGATCCTTTCGTGGACATTACGTATACCAATCCCATTGCCTTTTGCTGTTTTCAGTTCCCTGGAATAATCCAGAAGCACTGCCGCCTGTTCTTCCGACATTCCCATTCCATTGTCTTTTACTGAAATATACAGATCATTTTCCTTCGTATAGGCACGGATCAGAATTTCTCCATCTCCGTACATACCCTCCATACCATGATAAATGGCATTTTCTACGATTGGCTGAACGATCAGTTTGATCACCTGCAGACACTCTACTCCCGGTTCTTTCTCAATCCGGTAAGTGAACTGGTCTTTTGCGCGCAGTGTCTGGATCGTCAGATAATTTTTCACATGTTCCAGTTCATCTTCTACCGTAATGATCGTTTTTCCTTTGCTCAGACTGATACGCAAAAACCTTGCAAGCGCCGTAACGATCCCGGCAGCATCTTCTTTTCTGTTCTCTTCGATCATCCAGACAATAATATCCAGTGTATTATAAAGAAAATGTGGCGTGATCTGTGCCTGAAGGCTGTCCAGTTCGCTTTTCCGTTTTGCTTCCTGCTCTTTTATCACTGCCTGCATCAGTTCCCGGATCTTACCTGTCATCTTCTGGATGGATTTTCCAAGATGATACACTTCAAAGCTTCCGGACGTATGCACCGTCAGATCCAGTTTCCCGGCGGAAATTCGTTTCACGTCTTCTTCCAGATTTTTGATTGGCTTGGTCAGCACTGTAGAAATATAATATCCGGCGATCGCAAAAAACAAAAGCATCTGGCAGATAACTGCCAGCACAAAAAAGGTACTTTTCACACCATAACTGCGAAGCTGTTCCTTCTCGATCAGACTGACGATCTTCCAGCCGGTATAGCCAACGGTTTTGATGCTGCAAAAAGCCGGAACTCCCAGCACTTCTGTCTCATAAGAGCCATCACTGTAATCTGCCAGTTCTGCCGGCGGCTTTTCAAGAAAACCACTGTTGATCAACGCATGCCACGGATGATAGATCAACTGACCATCCGTATCCATCAAAAATGTATGCTGCTGGCTCTCCTGCCTGTTATTTCCAAAAATTTCCGTCAGTGCACTGTATTTAATATTGATCAGCAATACCCCTTCTTCCACCTGATCGCCCTGTGTGATCTGTACAAAACGACTCATTGGAATAACCCACGGAAAGCTGTCATCTTTCGCAAAACAGTCCTGCACCTGCGGCGGCAGAAAATGAATATTTTCACTGCGTTCAAACGCTTCCTGAAACCACGCTTCCTGAACCACATCATAAGCAGCCGACTCCGAAACAGCAGGTACGACCTGCAAAAGGGTTCCGTCTTTGCGAAACAGCGCAATACTTTCTACATAATCTTTGTATCCATCGTACATTGCCTGAAACATCTGCTCCATCTGTTTCCGGTCATTCCCTTTGACAATATTATAATATAGAGTGTCTGACAATCGTATCATGCTGTGGACATACTGTGACATGGATATATTGATCTGCTCTGCCAGTTCCTGATTGTTTTCGATCATGATCTGTTTCTGCGCTTCCTGCTGGTTTCTGGTAACAAAAATCCCCACAAATCCCGCTACAAAAAGTGTCAGCACCAGAATCAGAACATACAGGATATTCTGCATGCTCTGATTGAGCAAAAACTGAAGATATTTCTCTTTGATTCTTCTCCACATAAGCACTGCTCCTGTTTATCTGCCCTGCCTGCGGCACTGGATCGGAGACATGCCGTATTTCTTTTTGAATACATGGCTGAAATATCCCGACTCCGGATAGCCTACTTTCTGTCCAACCACATAAATTTTCTCATCCGTCTCTTTCAGAAGGCGCATGGCTTCACGCATCCGCACATCCGTCAGATATTCGACAAAACTCATACCTGTTTCTTTCTTAAACAGACTGGAAAAATACGTCTGCGTCAGTCCAACTTCCGCAGCAACCTTTTCCAGTCCGATATCCGGATCACCGTACTGCTGATGGATGTTCTGTCTTGCCTCTTCGATAATGCCTTTTGCCTTGTTCTCACGTTCTCTTCCAAAACATGCATTCAGCCGCAGGCACTGCCCTTCCATCCAGTTCAGAAATTCATCGCCGTCTCCGTATTCCTGCATGATCTTCTGATAATCCGGCATACCGCCAAAGCTTTCTTCCAGATCCAGATTCTGCTGTCTTACAAACATCAGTAAGGCATGAAAAATACTGATGCAGTATGCCTGATAGCTGTTCTGTGTCATATTTTCTTCATCAAGATGCGCTTTCATCCTGGAAACAACCTGACGGATATCCTCTTCTTTTCCGAATTTTACTGCGGTAAACAATTTATCCTGTGCTTTTTCGTCAAAAAGCAGAAGCTTTGTCTCGGTAATCCCGATATCTTCCATATAAATAACGTCCCCGCCTCCGGACATCTTGCGGTAAGACAGTGCTTCTTTTGCTTCCTCAAAAGATTCTTTTACTTCGATCAGTTCTTCTTTTTGTTTCCCGACACCGACCGCCGTTTTTATTTTCATTACCCTCTGGCTCTCTTTTGTGATCTCATTGCATTTCAGAAGAATTTTCTCCATTTCTTCCGGCGCATCCATCCCGAAGATCATACACTCCCCAAGAGGATTGTAAAACGCTTCATACCAGATATCCTCTGCAAACGTATTACGGATCAGATTCCGGATATATACACCTGCAAGCTGGCGATCCAGCGATTCTCTCTTCTCCATATGGTAAATCTGAACCAGCGCCACTGCCCAATAACGTTTTTCACCTTTGCGCAGCATTCCCGACTGAATCTCTTCTTCCAGCGCTTTTTCACTGATATTTCCAAGCACAAGACGATTCAAGAAATTTTCTCTTATGATCGGCTGGTTTTCCAGATACAGTTTTTTCAGCTTCTCGATGCTTTTCTTTTCTTCCAGTTCTGCATCCATTTTTTCTTTGACTTTTTTCAGCACCTCTGCCATCTCTTTGGCATTGATCGGTTTGAGAATATAATCCAGCACACCATGTACAAGTGCTTCTTTTGCATAATGAAAATCATCATAACCAGAGATGATCACCAGTTTTATGTAAGGATATTTTTCTTTTATTTTATGCATCAGTTCAATGCCATCCATAAATGGCATGCGGATGTCTGTAAACACAATATCTGCATCCTGGTTCTCCAGAAATTCCAGTACATCCATCCCATTTAAAAATGCACCAACTACTGTAAAACCATAAGCCTCCCAGTCCAGGGTTCTTTTGATACTTCCAAGAACCTCTGGTTCATCATCTGCCAATACTACCTTATAATTCACTTTTGCCACCTCTTTTATTTTATACGTTTGCGTTCATTCTCCAGCCAGAAAGATATTTATTTTTTAAGGTTCCATTTACCAGTTTTCCCCAGCCGAGCGGATAACCATCCACACAGACAAGCTGCCATCCTTTCTCTTTTCCACACTCCAGGTCTGAGACATCCACCGTTTCGCCCTTCAGATAACGGATCACTCTCTCATCCCTTGCAGAGAAATCAATGCTTGATGCGAATTCCTTTTTCTGCAGCACCATTGCAAATGCCTGAGACGGTTCGAAACGGTCTTTTCGTATTTCCCCCAGATAAAGTCCATTCCGCACAAAGACCAGATTCTTTTTGCCCTCCACACCTTCCGGCAGATAGTAGGCAAAGCCTTTTCGCACCTCGATGCGTTTCCAGTCAACCCCGGCCTTTACGTCAGCAAAAAAACGCTCCAGAACAGTCTGTTCCTGTTTGGTGCAGCCTGCTGCTTCATTCTTTTCCCGCTGATCTTTTCGTCCTTTTTTTGCTTTTTTCTTTTTCTTTCCTGCATTATCATGATCCAATAATTCTTCATCTGCTTCTGAAGCATATGCTGGAGATTTTTCTGATAAAATATCATCCATCTCCGGCGTTCTCTTTTTTTGCATCAGTGCCACAAAATGTCCCTCTCCATCCATATGATGCGGCCAGATACGTACACATTTCTCCAGTTCTGGATTATCATCTGCCAGATCCGGTCTGCCTTTGGAAAATCCTTCATATCCTTTCATCGGGATCAGTTGCATTTCCGGAAATTCACGCAGCACCCAGGCAATGATCTGCTCATTTTCTTCCGGTGAAAAGGTACAGGTCGAATAGATCAGCATGCCGCCCGGTTTTAACATGGAAATCGCCTGTTTTACAATCTCCCTTTGCATTTTTGCACATTCCAGCGGCTTATCCTCACTCCAGACGCGTGCCGCCTCCGGATTTTTACGGAACATGCCCTCGCCGGAACATGGTGCATCCACCAGAATTTTGTCAAAATATGCCGGAAACTGTCCGGCAATCTTCGCCGGCACTTCATTTAACAGAAAACTGTTTGGGATTCCCATCACTTCAATATTTTTCAGAAGTGCTTTTACTCTCGAAGAACTGATGTCATTTGCCACAAGAAGCCCTTCACCAGACAGTTTTGCTCCAAGTTCGGTCGCTTTGCCGCCCGGTGCTGCACACAGATCCAGCACACGCTCGCCGGGACCTACCGGGAGTCTCGAAGCAGTTGTCATCGCACTCGGCTCCTGAATATAATAAAGTCCTGCATAATAATACGGGTGTCTGGTCGGTGCATCTTCCTCTTCATAATAAAATCCATTTTCCACCCACGGAATCTGCGTCAGATGAAAAGGCACCAGTTCTTTAAATTCTTCGACTGTGATTTTTGCTGTATTTACCCGCAGCCCATAATGACGCGGTTTTTCAAATCCAGCCAGAAAATCATCATACTCATCTCCCAGTATCGCTTTCATTTTGTTCTGAAATGCCTCCGGCAAATACATACTTTTATTCTCCTTCTTTTTTGTTTTTATCTTTTTACTCTACACTTTTCAGAGACTCTACCATATCGATCTTTTTCAGTTTGAAATGCATCACGCCATTTACCAGTATAGAAAATCCATACGTGATCAGTGCGGAAATCACATAACTGAACAGGCTGATATTTCGTCCAAACATGCAAAGATCTACTTCCACTGTCACAATGATAAACCGGTGCAGCAGCATACCAAGAAATGCTCCGAAAATACTGCCAAGAAGTGTGAGCAGAATATTTTCGCGATACACATAAGCCGATACTTCCCTGTCATAAAATCCCAGTACTTTGATGGTTGCAAGTTCTCTTTTTCGTTCGTTGATATTGATATTGTTGAGGTTATAAAGTACTACAAATGCCAGCATACCTGCCGACAGGATCAATACGCCAATAACAGAATCCAGTGCTGTCAGCATATTATCAAGCTGTTCTTTTGTATTACCTGTATAAGTCACACTCAATGCCGCATCCATCTGCATCGCACGTTCTCCCGCTTTTTCGGCAACTGCTTCGTCACGGTCTGTCACGCGGTAAAGAATACTGTTATATTCCGGTTCTTCTCCGTAAAGCCTCTGATACATACTTTCTGTCATATATGCAAAATGAGACATATAGTTTTCGCAGATTCTGCTGATTGGAATTTCTGTGCCGCTGTGCTCTCCTGTCATCTCTACGGAATCTCCGGCAGAAACACCGAGCAGTTTTCCTGCTTTTTCCGTCAGGATCATGCCCTGATCGTCCAATTCATACGCTTCTTTTGTGGTTCTGCTTCGGAATTTGACAAATTCATTGATCGGCACATCATCCGGAACCACCATCAGATAAACATCCAGTTTTTTGCTGTCCGATGCAAACTCGACTTTTTTCATGGATACTTCTGCAAAAGCTTCTACACTGTCATCCTCTGCAAGTTCCTGCTGTAATTTGTCCTGTTCCTCTGTATCTGCATCCTCATCCAGAATCACCATACCATCGTAAACCTGAATATCCTGATACTGCAAAATTGCCACATCCATGATGGAATCACGCAGTCCGAAACCGACCAGCAGAAGTCCCATACAGCCGCCGATCCCGATGATTGTCATAAAGAAACGTTTCTTATATCTGAACAAATTCCGCACAGTTGATTTCCAGGTGAAACTTAAATGTTTCCATAAAAACGGAATCTTTTCAATCCAGACACGTTTTCCCTGCTTCGGTGCTGGCGGACGCATCAGAACCGCCGGCCAGGCATGAAGTTCGCGGATACAGGCTTCTAACGTAGCGATCATGGTACAGAAAACGGCTGCTCCTGATGCGATCAGTGCAAATTTTATATTATATGGAATACGAATCGTATTCATATGTAAATACATGATGCCATATGCCCGGATGATAATATACGGCAGGATTTTTTCACCGACCAGAACACCGAAAATACTGCCGCCCACCGTTGCAAACAGCGCATAGAGCAGATATTTTGCCGCAATATCCACTTTGCTGTATCCCAGTGCTTTCATCGTTCCGATCTGGGTACGTTCTTCTTCTACCATTCGTGTCATCGTGGTGAGGCTGATCAGCGCCGCTACCAGAAAGAAGATAACCGGAAATACCTCTCCGATGTTTCTCATACGGGCAGCATTGTCGCCATAATTTGTATATTCCAGTATATCACTGCGATCCCCTACCGTCCATTCCGGCATTTTAAGATCATCTACTTTTTTCTGTGCATCATTGATTTTCTTTTCTGCTTTTGCGATTTTTTTGTCTGCCTTTTTCTTTGCTTTTTCGTATTTGCGCTCGCCTTTGACAAGCTTTTTCTCATTCTTTTTAATGGTCTTTTTTGCGTCGGCAATTTTTGTTTCACCGTCTGCCAGTTCTTTCTTTGCATCAGCAATCTGACGCTCTCCATCTGTGATCTGTGCTTTGGAATCGTTTAGCTTTTTCTTCTGGGATGTCAGTTCTTTTCTCGCTGCTTTTAACTGTGCTTCTCCTGATGCAAGCTCCTGTTTTGACTGTTCCAGTTTATCCAGATTTTCATTCAGGGTATTCTCTGCACTGCTTAACTGTGCTTCTGCCTTTGCAATCTGCTGTTCTCCGGCACTGATCTGTGCTCCTGCTGCATCTAACTGTGCTTTTGCTGCATCCAGTTGTGCCTTTGCCGGCGCAAGCACACTTTCCGGAATCCCCTGATTCTTGTTCTGCTCATATTGTGCAAGATTCTTTTCATATTGTGCAAGACTATCCAGATAACCCTTTTTCTTCTGTTCAAATTCTGCTCTTTGCTGTTCAAATTCTTTTTTGTTTTTCTTCAGTGTTTTCTGACCTTCTGCCAGTTTCTTTTCACCCTGAGTAATCTTTTTCTGCGCTGCTTTTTTCTGTTTCTGAAATTCAGATTCTTTCTTTGAAAGCGTTGCTTCCGCTTCCTTTAACTTTTTTTCACCATCCTGGATCTGACTCTTTGCATCTGCCAGTTGTTTTTCTTTGTCTGCCAGTGTTTTCTTTCCGTCTGCCAGTTCTTTTTCTTTCTCTGACAGTTCCTGTTTTCCATCCTCCAGTTTTTTTCTGGCATCGTCCAGTTCCTTTCTGGCATCGGTAAGCTTCTGATCTGCTTCTTTCTTTTTGTCTGAAAGTTCCGCTCTGGCATCCGTTACCTTTTCCTGGGCTTCTTCCTTAATTTCTGTATAACGTGCATCACAGCGCTCCTGCCCGATGCTTTCTACCTGTGTCTGAGCTTTCTGAACGATATTTTCATAATCATCCGTATATGCAGTAAGTGCCTCTGCTCCCTTTACCTTCAACGAAATCTGCATATAATAATCAGTATCAAATGTTTGTTCCGGTACATAGACAAATCCGGCAATCTCACCGTTTCCGACATTGGTACTGCCACGGCTGAAGGAGATATAAAGCGGACTGCTGCAAAATCCGGTAATCTTAAACGTATCCGTCTTTAAAACCGCATCTTCGTCCTCTTCCAGTTCCTCGCTGATTTTAAAAGTATCACCAATCTGATAGCTATTCCGGTTTGCGTACTGGATGTCCAGCAAACATTCTCCTGTTCCGGACGGAAGCTGTCCTTCCTCCACCGTAACCAGATTCAGCTTTTCCGGTATGGACAAAATACGCAGTACTTTTCGTTGTCCATCCTGTTCTGTCAGTACATCTTTCAGATAAGTTGGTTCTGCTGTTTCGATATCTGAAAGCTTTTGCAAAGCTTCCACATCTTTCTCCGTCACCCCCATAGTTCCGGTAACCTGAAGATCCAGCAGTTTATTTTCATCAAAATATGCATCTCCCGAATACCTCATATCCGGCGAAGATGCCTGGATTCCTGAATAAAATGCTGTTCCCAGTGCCACGATAAAAAAGATGGAGAGAAACCTGGGCAGACTTTTTCTTATTTCCATAAAAAATTCTTTATGAAGTGCACGTTTTTTCATTCTATCACCACTCTATGTTTTCTACCGGTTCCGGATTTTCATTCAGGTACATTTTCGATACTTTTCCGTTCTTGATCTTGATCACGCGGTCCGCCATCGGCGTCAGTGCCGAATTGTGCGTGATGACGATCACGGTCATTTTCTTCTGCCGGCAGGTATCCTGCAAAAGTTTCAGGATCGCTTTTCCGGTCTGATAATCCAGTGCTCCCGTCGGTTCATCGCAAAGTAAAAGTTTTGGATTTTTCGCAAGTGCCCTGGCGATGGAAACCCTCTGCTGTTCCCCGCCGGATAACTGTGCCGGGAAATTATCGAGACGGTCACCAAGTCCGACCTCCTTTAATACCTGCACCGCATCGAGCGGCTCCTTGCAGATCTGAAGTGCCAGTTCCACATTTTCTTTCGCCGTCAGGTTCGGCACCAGATTATAAAACTGAAATACAAATCCGATGTCGTCCCTGCGATATCCGGTCAGCTTCCGCTGGGAATATTTTGCAATGTTCTCTCCATCGACCAGCACATCCCCCGAAGTCACCGTATCCATCCCGCCAAGAATGTTCAGTACCGTTGTCTTACCGGCACCGCTTGGCCCTACCACGACCACAAACTCTCCTTTGTCGATCGCAAATTCTATATTATCAACCGCACGGATCTCGACTTCACCCATGCGGTAGATCTTCGAAACATTTTTCAGTCTGACAAAATCCTTTTCAAAATCCCGATCTTTCGCCATCTTGCTTTCCTTTCTGGTGTTATCCATTAAGTTTCCTATTGCTCTAATTTTTCTCACATTCCATTTCCAGCTCTTCTTTCAGATAACTGTCACTCATACAATGCATATCTGAAATACCATCCCGCATCAGCTGATATACTTCCGAATGATAGAAAATCTCTAATGCTTTATCTATAGAAATATTCTTTTCTTTGGCAAATAATTCAACGATTCTTGCATATTTTTTTTGGAGTAAAATCGGATTTGCATTCATACTTCAAAACTCCCTTCAAAATGTAATTGTTTCAGTGCACGCTCACTCCGGAAACAAATTTGCATATTAGGTTTTTCATAACGAAGTCTTTTGATTGCTTCTTGTTTATCAATCAAATGATCAAAATATAATTCAACCGTGTTAAACACTTTATCATTAGCTACACCACCCATTACAATATCATAATCAGACCTATCCTGTTTTCTTCTGCATTTTAAAATAAAATCCAGCCATTCCTCTGAATACGAATCAAAGCTTAAAATCTTTAAACTGCTGCTCATATTTTCATTAAATTCATACGTTGTAACAATCCCTTGCTTACCACGTCTTTTAAATTTTCCACACCATTTAACGGCCTGTTCTCGAAGTGGAGTTGTATAAAATCCTTTTCCAAAATCTACATCTATTCTGGAATGTTTTAAATCCGGTTCTGCAATCTCCATCCATGAACCATGGTATACCTTCATATCTTAACCCCTCGTTCTTCCATAACCTCAATAATATCATCCACTATATATTCTTTACTCTGTGTATGAAGCATTTCGTATTCCGGGACGATGTAATCATTCAAAATACTGCTTTTTTCTGCCAATGCAATATAAACATCTTCTGCATTCACCTTTAGCTTTAACGCAATATTTTCAATGCAAAATATAACAAATTCCAATTCATTTAAATTGGCAATACTTTTCTTTTCCATACGGCATACCCCTTATAATATTTAAAATTCGATCTTCTGCCCTATCGAATAAAGTGTGTTGCTACCCGCTCTTCTTTTTCCGGCAAGCCAAATTTTTCTTTTCCCAAAACAATACTCTTCATCAGAAATACCATGTTTCTTGCAAGTACACGCATAGTCTGTTTTCCTTCTTCGTCCATCTCGGCCTCGCCCTGTTCCCGACCATGAATAGAATTCCAATACTGGCTGGAGGCAAGCGGCATATTTGAAATGGTAAAATACTTATTCAATTCATCGAATGTCGCAGAACATCCGCCACGCCTTGCACAGACAACGCTTGCTCCTACTTTCATGGTCTTATCAAAATGCGAACTGTAAAAAAGCCGGTCCAGAACTGCGATCAATGTCGCATTTGCAGAAGCATAATAAACCGGGCTTGCAATCACAAGACCATCTGCCGCCTCAAATTTCGGAGCCAGTTCATTAACAACATCATCAAAAACACATTTTCCAAGTTCATAGCAGCGTCCACAGGCAATGCAACCTCTGACATCTTTGTGTCCGACACGGACAATCTCTGCCTCCACGCCTTCTGCTTCAAATATTTTTCTCATTTCTTCCAGTGCGATTGATGTATTTCCATCTTTTCGCGGACTTCCGTTTATCATTAATACTTTCATTTACCGATCTCCTTTTTATCTGTATAATATATGATTTTACACTTTTTCTGTCTTTGATTATAACAAAACATACGTTTCTGCAAACCAGAATTTCTACATTATTCATCGTCTTTGAGCAGATAAAGCAACTCTTTATATCCTGACTGCGTAAGTAATTGCTTGAACCCAGAAAGCACTTCTTCTTTTGTATAATGATTATTCTCCAAAAACTCACTGTCTTTTTCACTAAGATATTGATAAAAAAGAGCTGCTGCTACGATCTCATCTTTGTTTGTATAATCAATGCTATTTAAAAGAATATTCTCTGCTTCGTTAATTTGACCTGAATCAATCATATTAAGAAAACCTTGCAGCTTTTTGCCAGATACTTCATATTTATTTTCTTTTTCAATTTCAACGGAAACATACTTTTTCCCAAACACTAATGAAAATAATACTCTGACCATTTCTTTTATCATTCTCATAATATAATCTTTTTCATCTGTGAAATCCATTCTTTCACCTCCTCAAATATTCTGATATGTTCTACTCTTTCTCACGCTCGCTTTCTTTTCTTTCGGACAATTCTCAATCGATAATCTCATATCCCGCACCTTCAAGAACTTCCAACGCCTTTTGATATTTCTCTTTTTTTACCAGAATGTAATCTGTATTATAGGTAGATACTGCAAAGATCGAAATCCCATGATCTGCAAGAATCGTTGCGATTTTCGCCAGAATCCCAATTAGTGAAAAGTCCAATATCCCCTGAATACGAAAACCATTCCATCCATCATCACGTGAAATTATATTTGCCGGAACATGCTCCGTAATACACACGAGAGAATTTTCTTCTTCTGTTTTTCCCGTAAAGATATACTCATCCTCAAAATTCACAAGCGAATAATCTTTCACTTTACATACAGAAAAATCAAATTTCAGTTTTTTAATTTCCATATGGTATTCCTTCCGCATTTTCTCACTTATTTCATCGCCACAAACTTCGCATCTTTTTCATCAAAATAATCATCCATATTACTGCTCAGTCCGCTCGCTTTCCATGCCTGATCAAAAGTAATATGTTCGATATTGCTCAAAAATACAAAGGTGCTGTCCTTTTCTGCCTGATTCATTCGTCCGGTAATTTCCAGCCGATATTTGTATGTATGATCATCTGTTTTCCATGTCCCATCACTCATCTCATAATATTTAACCATAGTAACCAGCTGATCATTGTCAAAGTTTTCCTCTGCCTGCTGCGAATCGGTCACTTCATATGTTTTAACTACAGATACTCCCTTCTGCTCTTTTGACGAACAGCCAAACGTTCCCAAAAGTGCAAGTGTAAGCAAGGTAATTCTAAGCCATTTTTTCATGCTGTTCCTCCATAAGTCTCAAAACAGAATCTCTTCCGGTGCAATTTTATCTTTTTCTGTAATTGGTCTGATCACTTTACATGGTACACCGGCAGCGATGACTCCCTTCGGAATATCATGTGTTACCACACTTCCGGCACCAATAACCGAACCCGAACCGATAGTCACGCCCCCACAGATGGTAACATTCGCTCCGATCCAGACATTCTCTTCTAATGTAATAGGTGCGGAGGTGCCAACTCCATGGCTGCGTTGTTCCGGATCAATCGCATGACCGGAACAAGCCAGACATACACCCGGAGCAATAAATGTCCCCGTGCCAATATTTACCGGAGATGTATCCAAAATAACACAGTTGTAATTGATTACAACCAGACCATGTGTATGGATATTGAATCCGTAATCACAATGAAAATCCGGTTCAATGCCTGTCATCTCTGAGCAAGTACCAAACAGTTCCTGTAATATAGCTCTGCGTCTGTCTTTCTCATTTGGAGCTGTACGGTTGTATTCCCAGCAAAGCTGCTTTGCACGATCCTGTGCCTCGGTTGGGATATTTTCATAGCCGCTGGCATAAGCAGCCGGACGTTTTATTATTTCAAGAGGATTCTTATTTTCCATATATCTTCTCCATTTCTATTATTTCGCACAACTGGAATTTATCTAAATACGTTTTATGGGATGTCTAATAACCGTTTTCCATTTTTCTGGAGCAACCTTTCTTGCATCAGACAGATATATTTCATGGTGTAGTCTTTCCATATTCATATCATTAACATATCTATTCTGCTTCAAATATGTATCCATAAGCGCAACGGTTGCAGGTTCATCATCAAATGCTCCTAAATGCATTATTTGAACACACAATCCCTCATCAATAGTCAAAAACTCTGCCGATGAACAATCTATTTTTTTCTTTTTGGTTGCTGTTTCAACTGCCCATTCAAAGTCTTTTTGACTTATAAATTCTGGCAGACGGATAACTGAAATCCAATTAAATGAATCTTTATCCGAGTAGTCTATACCATCTATGTTGTCCTGCCACCAGAATCCTTCAAGTGGCGGAACCAACAGTGTGGCCGCTTTCATCGTCAGTTCGATCACTTTTTCCGTTCCTGTCTTTCCTTTGCCAATCTGATCTGTCTGTATTCCTTTTCGCCTCTGGGCGATCATTTTGCCAAAATAGCAGCTATAAAATATACCTAAAAGAATCACTGCGATTAATTGAAATATCATCTTTTCCTCTTTCTACTATTCCTTTCCCATTTTTTCACTTATTTCTCACCATCAGCTTTGACAAAAGAAAGCATCTCCTGAATCTGCATAAGATCATCCGCAAAGAAAATACCTTTCTGTCGTTCTTGATCGGACAGTCCCTTCTCAATCATATGATTTAATAATTCTTTTAAACTGTTATAGTAGCCGTTCAGGTTATAGAGAATACAGGGAGCATCCAGCTGCTTCAGCGATACTTTTGACATCACTTCTGTGATTTCCTCAAGAGTACCTGTTCCACCGGGAAATGCAATAAATGCATCGCCAAGTTCGATCATTTTGTTTTTGCGTTCTGACATATCTTTCGTCACGATCAGCTGTGTCAGTCCGTCGTGCTGCAGCTCTTTTTCAACAAAAAACTGCGGTTCAACGCCGATCGCTCTGCCGCCTGCATTCAGAACACTGTCCGCTAATGCCCCCATCAATCCGCTTTTTGAACCACCGTAAACCAGTGTGTTTCCGCTTTGCCCGATCCAGGCTCCAAGTTCTGTAACTGCCTTATGTAAAGCCGGATCATTGCCTTCATTTGCTCCAAGATATACTGTAATGTTCATAATTTCCTCCCAAAATGCTTCACTCTGAATATT
This sequence comes from uncultured bacterium, assembly GCA_905214675.1. Classification (GTDB taxonomy): domain Bacteria; phylum Bacillota; class Clostridia; order Lachnospirales; family Lachnospiraceae; genus Hominisplanchenecus. The sequence goes on along the minus strand of CAJMMS010000001.1, from coordinate 26,086 downwards.
ACTTACAGACTTTATTTAGATTCGACAGACGAGGATGTCCGCTCCCATGCCATCACATAGTCTTTTTCCCCAGTAACTTCATCCAAACCACTATACTGAATCTCAAACCCTTCTCTTTGATAAAAAGATATTGCCGGTGTGTTTTTCTGATATACATGCAAAAACAATTTGTTCCTTGTATTCTTTGCATAATTTAACAAAATTTTGCCTATACCCTGCGACTGCATTTCATCAGAAACAAAAATGCCTTCAATATACTCGTCGTTCAGCCCTATAAAACCTTGTATTTCCTGATTCTCTTCATAGACATAGACCGTTGCCTGTAACAGCAGCTCCTTTACTAACTCAAAATTATCTTTCCAATATTGAGCCGGGATAAAATAATGTGCCTTTCTATTTGTATCCAACCATATATCTGCAACTTTATCTATATCTGCTTTTCGTAATTCTCTGATCATAACAGTGACTCTCCTGTAAATCCGATAACATATCATAACACGAAATGAAAGTGACATGGTAAACTTTGAAATACGTATCTTCAAGGAATTTGTCAAAATCATTTTTTATATTTTTTCTTAATTACCAACGAATAAACTACCATGAAAATAATGGTTTCTACTACAACACCTGCAACGGAGAAAATTATCCATTTGCGGTGTCCTGTAAGTAAAGGAAGTCCAAGAAAAATATATGCTAAACCATGCACAAGATAGAGCTTCGATGTTGCATGATTATATTTTCTTATATCCGTTACCTTGAACATTTTCTTACTTCCCCAGAAACCAATTTCCTTTTTTGAAAACCATATATAGAGAGCCAGCCCCATATATATAATGCCCCAAATACACAATATGGCAAAAAAGAATATATTGTCCTTCATCCAGATCCCCCAACAGCAACCGCTTTGTTCTTTGTCATTTTGCAGACTTTCCTGATAAATTCATATTCGTTAAGTTAAAAATGGCATCAGATAAAACGGTTTTAATAATAGATTTTCCTCTTTGCCAACATCTTTCTGTGACAGCAAGTATATATTATGCACATTTTTTGAAAGCTTTCTGTAAAACTCTTTAATTGACTCATGCTTTCCTGTTCCTGATGACTTTATCTCAAAAGCATTTATTTTGCTTCCTTCTGAAATCAGAAAATCAATCTCATAATAATGTGTACTTCCAACTTTCTCCCAGGTGTGATAATAAAGTTCTCTTCCTGATGCCGCAATCATTTGAGCAATAAGGTTTTCATAAAGATAGCCTAAATTTGCCGGTAATTTATCAGAAAGTAATTTTGCATATACATCATTTTCCGTTACTGGCCGATCTATAAACATCAAGGTCACAAATAATCCCGTATCTGACAAATATAATTTATAACTGCTGAAATCCTTTGTATCCGCCAGGCTGATCCTTGGATCTGTTGAATTATAACATGGTAAAACTGTTTTTGAATCCATCAACTCATATAACAATTCATCTGCCCTGGTATTGTTTTTCTTTCCTATAGCCGTTGTAATTCTATATTTTCTCAAATCTTTTGACAACTGAGCCGGAATTGAATGATATAATGCCGATATTCTTCCTGACGCATCAATCTTTTTAAAATCTTCTTCATAAAGAGAGATGATCTGTCTTTTTACCATATCAATTTGTGAAAAGTTTTTTCCCTCTATATACGCTTCCACCGCCTGCGGCATTCCGCCCACCGCCATATAAATTCTCAAATCTCTCATTAGTTTCCGATTTGTTGCCTGTCCAATCGCCGAATTCATATGATAAATTTGCTGCAAAAGCTCATAATTATTGCCCGTAGCCTTGCAGAATTCTTCATAATCCATTGGATAAACCTGTATTTTCATTTCCTCAGAAGGAATTAAAATATCCTTTACATTTTTCTTTATTGATATCAAAGAGCCTGTTTCCAGGTAATGGTATCTGCCATCTGACACAAAATGCTTTATAGCCTGTCTTGCTTTAGGAAAAAGTTGTACCTCATCAAAAATAATCAATGATTCACGCTCATATAAGGTTACTCCTGTTTCTGCCTGCAATCTCAAAAAGAATATATTCAAATTTCCGATGTCTTCAAAACAGGCTCGTATCGTATCCGTCGTTTTTGAGAAGTCAATCAAAATATAGGACTTATATTCATTTTGTGCAAAATACTCTGCAATTGTCGATTTTCCAACTCGTCTGGCTCCTTCAAGCAAAACCGCATATTTATCTGCGTATTCTGCCTTCCATTCCATCAGTTTTTTGTATGCTTTTCGTTCAAAATACATTATTTCCCTCCGTAGTCACCTGTATGAGTATGTTATACTATAAAATATGCTTTTCTTCAATATTTTACATCTGTATTTTGTACTTTTCTTCAATATTTTATTCCTTATATTTGTAACTTTCTTCTTAATTTTTAACAGTTGTACAAGTAAATATCTATAGCGAATATATAATGACTTTTCACATTTGTAACCCGCTTTGTAATTAATGCACTTAAAACTGGAAAAAAGGTAAATCCTATTCTCAAAAATTCATATGCTTTTCCTGTATTTGTTAATAATTCAATGATACCAAGCCCATAGCATACAGTAAATAATAGAAGTAGATATAGTCTGATAGCTTTATTGTTTTCTTTCACTTTTTCTCCTCCACACCTTCCGATTTATCTATTGTTCTTTATACTTCCTTTCAACGCACAAACTATAAATCGCCATGATTACTACCGTTTCTATCATTACTCCCAATACTGACAGTAAGATAAATGGAGAATTCTGTTCTGAACACAATGGCAGTCCCAATGCAATCAAAATCACTCCATAAATCATAAGCAGCTTACCAACCACACGATTGTATCCCGTTACATCATTTTATAACACGAAATCATTGTAAAAGATTATCCATGGCAAATCGAATCATTATCTCACCATCCTTCTGTAAATAGTATAGTGCATTTTTATGATCTATTTAAGCATATTTTAAACATTTTTTCTGACCTCTATATGCTTTCATTTTACATTTTTTCTTGTCAAAGCAAAACCGCCGCAGCCACCAGAAACTTTTTTCTGATGACCACAGCGGTTTATTTGCTGCATTTTTATGATACTGTTTTTGTTATTTCACTCTTGTCAGATTCATTCGCTTCAGATAGCTCTGTGTCTCTGCCACAACGACTCCGCTTAAGGAGAGCAGTGCGATCAGGTTCGGGATCGCCATCAGTGCGTTGAAGATATCGGCGATCACCCATACTGCGGATACAGTGAAGTACGGTCCGATAAAGACTGCTGCTATGTACAGCCAGCGGAAGATCTTCAGGGCTGTTTTGTTGCTGCCGGAAAGATACGCCAGACATCTCTCACTGTAGTAGTCCCATCCAAGGATGGTGGTAAATGCAAAGAATACCAGACACATCATCAGCAGAAATGCACTGATCTGCGGTGCAAACGGAAGTCCCTGCTGGAATGCATTTGTGGTAACTGCCACACCTTCCAGTCCGATATTCCAGGAACCGGTGATCACGATAGAAAGTCCGGTCATGGTACATACAACGATCGTATCGATAAAGGTACCGGTCATCGTAACCAGTCCCTGACGTGCCGGCTCTTTTGTCTGAGCGGCTGCTGCTGCGATCGGGGCACTACCAAGTCCTGCCTCGTTTGAGAAGATACCTCTTGCGATACCTTTCTGCATTGCCACGATGATCGCTCCAAGTGCTCCGCCGGCTGCTGCACGCAGACCAAATGCACTGGATACGATCTCTACGATCGCTGCCGGAATTTTATTGAAATTCAAGATCAGAAGCAGCAGAGAAATCGCAATGTAAATAACTGCCATAAACGGCACAACGATCTCAGATACTTTTGCAATACGTTTCAGACCTCCGATAACAACCAGTCCGACACAGACGGTCAGGATCAGTCCTGAGATCACAACTGCAAGAGTATAATCTCTTCCCAGCAGATGGATCACATTCTGTGCATTCGGATCAAAGAAGTTACCGACTGCACTGGTAATACCATTTACCTGTGTAAAGGTTCCGATACCAAACAGACCTACACCCATTCCGAAGAATGCAAAAAGCTTTGCAAGCCAGGTCCATTTTTTGCCCATACCGTTTTCGATATAGTAGAACGGACCTCCAAGGATATGACCATGTTTGTCGGTTGTACGGTATTTGATGGCAAGAAGACCTTCGGAATATTTCGTTGCCATACCAAACAGGGCTGCAATTTCCATCCAGAATAACGCTCCCGGTCCTCCGGCTACGATCGCGGTTGCCACACCGACAATATTTCCGGTACCGATGGTTGCGGAAAGTGCGGTACATAACGCTCCGAAACTTGTAACTTCTCCGTGACCGCTCTCTTCATTTTCAAACATGTACTTGAGTGCTTTTGGAAGTTTTGTGATTTGGATACCTTTCAGACGAATGGTAAGATAAATACCAGTCAAAAGAATTGCTACGATCAGTGGGACACCCCATACCAGATCATCAACGTGCTGCAAAAAATTGTTTACTGCTTCGAACATTACTCTCTCTCCAATCCTGATAATTTATTGGCTGCTGCTGCCGGGACACTTTTGTCGAATCTGCCTGCGACCGTTTCTTATGGCCGTCTGATACTGTCACTGACCGATCCTTTGGGCTGTCCGGAAACAACAAAAGAGCTGATCATACAATCAGCCCTCCAAAGAGTAGAACATATTTAGACTTTTCTCTGTCCTTTTGCCTGAGAGATAAGCAGCATCTCTGCTGCCGTACACCTTCGGCGCCCGTTCTATGAGACTCTCCAGAGTACGCTGTGATTTTCTTCGACACAACGTGCTTTTATTCTAGCATACCTGAAGAGCCTCTGCAAGAAAAATTTATTCTTTTTTAATAATTTCTTTCAAAACACCAAATAATTTGGCGGTTTCGATCGGTTTTGCCAGATGTCCGTCCATTCCGGCTTCTCTGGAAGCTTTGCGATCCTCTTCAAATGCATTTGCAGAAAGTGCAATGATCGGAATCTTTGCCAGAGCTGCATTCTCCAGATTCCGAATCTGTCTGGTCGCTTCATAGCCATCCATCACCGGCATCTGAATATCCATCAGTATTACTTCATAATATCCAGGCTTTGAATTTTTGACTTTTTCCACTGCTTCTGCACCATTTCCGGCTACCTCTACACAGATTCCTTTCTGGCTCAGCAGTTCTTCTGCAATCTCACAGTTCAGATCGTTATCTTCTGCCAGAAGTACTCTTTTTCCTGAGAACTCCAGTTGTTCACTGTCCTGTTCCACTATCACATTCTCTTCTGGCAGGTCATTTTCTTCTTTCGGCGGCTCCAGCTTAAGGCTCAGATCCAGGATCACTTCTGTACCCTGATTTTTCTTTGAACGAATCTCCATGCTTCCGCCAAACAGATCCACGATCGATTTTGTGATGCTGAGTCCCAGACCGGTTCCGGTAATTCCGCTGACAGTCGATGTTTCTTCCCGCTCAAATGGTTCGTATATTCTTTTCAGGAAGTCTTCCGTCATACCGACTCCATTATCTTTCACCAGTATCCGGTAGCCTGCCACACCATTGTGTTCTTTTTCTGTCTGACAGACCGTAATGCTAATCTCTCCGCCCTCCGGAGTAAATTTGTTTGCATTTCCTACAAGGTTGATCAGCACCTGCTTCAGTCTCAGCTCATCGCACCAGATCTCTTCATTTTGAATATCACAGAATATAATCTGCAGCTTCTGTCCTTTTTCCTGGATCTGACCTGCCATGATAGTATTCAGTTCCCCGAAAATCTGGGAAATATTACATTTTGTTTCCTTCAGCAGGACTTTGCCGCTTTCAATACGGCTCATTTCCAGAATATCATTGATCAGCGCCAGCAAATGCCTGCTTGCTATGGAAATTTTGGTCAGATATTTTTTCTGCTGAATAACATCCCCCTCTGCTTTCAGGGCAAGATCGGTAAAACCAATGATCGCATTCATTGGTGTCCGGATGTCGTGTGACATATTAAACAGAAAACGGCTTTTACTGATGTTGGCAGCATACACTTTCTGAACCAGTCCTTCCATTGCCAGCGTTTCTTTCTCTGCGTTCTGATATCTTCTTTTCTTTTCACGCAGTTTAATACAAAGAATCGTGATCACATAACATCCTCCAAACAGAAGCACGCACAGTCCAAGCACAAATCTTGGATGCATACGCATATACCTTTCCAGAGTGATATTTTGTGCTTTATAACTGGTATGCTCCGAAATAATGCGTTCCACTTCTTCTTTTGGCAATGTATGAATACATTTCGTCAAAATACCGCTCAGTTCATGGCTGATCTGACTGCTGATCACAATCTGATACGCATAAGACGGTTCATTCAGAACCGTATAAGTAAGACTCCCTGTTTCGTCCTGATTGACATATTCCTGTGCGGTATAAAAATATACATAGGCGGCATCTGCCTTTCCATCGCGTACTGCTTCCAGGGCCGCCATCCTGTCCGGATAATCAAGCACCTTTACCCCTTTTGTCAGATCATCTTCTATTCCCTCTCCTCCCTGATAAGAAGCACGCGCTACTGTTTTAATATCTCCCTGAAAATCTTTCCTGGTCACTCTTGCCAGCTTAAGTTCCATATAAGAATCGGTAACTGACCAGTCCATCTCTTCTAACTGCGACTCAGAAAAGATGCGTGCATCCATGAACAGATCAATCTCCTGATCCCCCTGCCAGGAAAGATATTCTTCCCTGTTTTCCGGAACACGTACCTCATATGAAAGTCCAGCTTCCTTCATGATCAGGGCAAAAATATCCGGCAGAATTCCTTTCAGTTCTCCATTTTCTTCATAAGAATATGGCTCGCGGTCGATACCGCAGCATGCAACCAGCTTTTTACCTGATGATGCATACTGCCGGATCAGTTCCTTTTCCCTCTCTGTAAAGGTCAGTTCTGCATCATTTTCGATTCCAAAATACTTATATGCGAGTTTCTGTGTCCAGTTATTTTCTGTTGTATTTAACTGATCGATCGCATAATTGATTTTTTCCAGAAGTGCCGTGTTGCCTTTTTTTACGATAACGTAAAAATCAGATTCATTAAATTTTTCAAGAATCCGCTCATTGCGGACGGCACGGATAGAACTGGTAACGATCGCATCCAGTTTTCCCTCCTGCAGATCTTCTTCCAGTTTCTCCATGGAATCATAAATTTTGCTGCGATAGGTGAATCCTTTTTCTTCCGCAAGTTTTTTAAACTGTGTATTTCTGCTGCTGCCTTTCAGCATGCCAACCATAATATCCTGATAAGTCCGGTAATCGCTGGAAATAATATTCATGTTATCTGCCCGGACATTCAAAGAACCATAACTGATTCCGATCGACTCAGAGAAATCAAACTTTTCTTCCCTTTCCGATGTTTTCTCTGCGGAAGTCAGAAGATCGATCTCACCGTCTTCCAGCATCTTCTGCATATCTGACCAGCTTTTATCATATCCGACATACTCGAACCTGACATCCATAAACCGGGATGCCATACGCAGGAAATCATAGCCATATCCGCTGCGCGTTCCATCCTCCGCTGTCATATGGTAACCTTCAAACGCAAAAAAACCTGCTTTTACTGTTTCTCTGTCTCTCTCACCTGACTGTCCTGCAAAAGTCTGTCTGCCGCTGCCAAGCAGCATACAGACACTCAAAGCCAGAAATATCAGGTATTTCCAGAAACACTTTCTCTTTTCTTTTTCTCTTATATCCATCATATGTTATTTCTTTAACTGTTTATCTGCTGTATTGTTTTACAAGTTCCACCAAAATTGCAGTGCTTTTATCCATACCTTCTGCCGTAATGTGTTCATACGGTCCGTGAAAAGCATAGCCGCCGGTTCCAAGATTCGGACACGGCAATCCCATAAAACTCAGTCTCGCACCATCTGTTCCCCCTCGGATCGGCTGTACTTTCGGCGCAACTCCTACGTTTTCGCATGCTTTCTTCGCATGCTCGATCAGATGAAAACATGGCCGGATCTTTTCTGCCATATTGCGGTACTGCTCCTTAATCTGAAGCTTTACGGTATCTGCACCATATTTCTGATTCATGGATGCTGCAATTTCTGCAAGTTTCTGTTTTTTCTGTTCAAACTTATCTGCATCGTGATCCCGCACAATGTATACAAGTTCTGCCTTTTCACAGCTTCCGTTCAACCGGATCAGATGATAAAATCCCTCGTATCCTTCTGTCTGTTCCGGTGTTTCTTCCTGCGGAAGCATCATCTGGATTTCACAGGCAACCGCTGCTGCATTGATCATAATTCCTTTGGCACTTCCCGGATGCACATTGACACCCCGGACTTCAAAGACAGCCTCGCAGGCATTAAAATTCTCATATTCAATCTCGCCTTCCGCGCCTCCGTCTACGGTATAGGCAAAATCTGCGCCAAAGCGTTTTACATCAAACGCATCTGCACCTCTGCCAATCTCCTCATCCGGTGTAAATGCAATACAGATTTTGCCATGTGGTATATCATTTTGCAGAATCTGTTCTGCCATCGTCATGATCTCTGCAATCCCTGCCTTGTCATCTGCCCCGAGAATGGTTGTCCCATCTCCGGTGATCAGCGTACGTCCTGCCAGCTTCTTCAGATGCGGAAAAAGAGCGGTATCTAACATTCTGCCGCCCTCATCAAAAGTCAGGCTGTTTCCGTCGTAGTTTTTATGCAGAACCGGATGGATCTCATGTTCTGTGAATTCAGCTACCGTATCCATATGGGCAATAAACCCGAGTCCCGGACACTTCTCATAACCTTCTGTTGCCGGAATTGTGCCATATACATAGCATTTACTGTCTACTTCAGCATTTTCTATGCCAAGTTCTTTCATTTCTTCTACAAGCCGCTCCGCCAGTTCAAACTGACAGGTACTGCTCGGTGTGGAATCATTTGTTTCATCACTGGGCGTTTTTATTTTTACATATTCTAATAATCGTTCATATGCGCGCATAACTATGCCCTCCTGATTTTTTTTGATTACTGCATTTTAGGTGTTGGTTTTGGTGTCTGCATTTTTGGCAGTTTTACATTATAATTATTGGTTGTTTTTGCAGCCTTATTCCCTGAAGTTCCAGATCCTGAGCTGTGACTTCCTGAAGAATGTGAACTATGCCCTCCTGAGGAATGTGAACCGTGGCTGCTGTGTGTGCTTGATGAGTGCGAAGTATGGCTCTGATGACTCTGGTGGCTTTCATGGCTGCCCCATCCGGAACTGTGACTGCTGTGGCTTCGATGGCTGCTATGGCTCCGATGTGCCGCATAAGCATTCCCATCTGCCAGCATTACACCAAGAATGACCATCATTGATCCGATCATCGCTACCTTGGATCTTGAGATATTACCTTCTTCTTCATGGATAAAATCTTCCAATCCCTTTTTAATCTGCGGGAAAAATTTTTCATCTGCCATCTTTACGCCTTCTTTCTGCTGTACACTTTTTTCAGCTTGCCTTTGGATACTTTAATGGAATATTTATATTTTCCAAGCTTCAAAGTTGCTGTTCCATTTAACTTTCCACTCTTCCAGGTCCCTTTTACATAGTTTTTGTTTTTCCATGTGTAAGCTCCCTTTCCATTCATAACGTCATTTTTCCAGTTTCCTTTGAATTTATCACCGTTTTTAAAGTAATACGTACCAGATCCTGATCTTTCATCCTCTTTAAAATATCCCACAAACCGTTCTTTTTTTGAATAGACCACGGTTGCTTTCCCTTTTAACATATCCTGAGCCCAGGTTCCTGTAATCTTCACTCCATTCGCACGAGTGTAAACTCCGCGTCCTTCTTTTTCTCCGGTAATATCATTAAAACTGCCGGTATACACATCACCGTTTGCATAAGTAAAACTTTTTGTTCCTTCTTGTGCAGCCGTTTCTTCCGCCATAACCATCTGATAAGGCTCGGAAATTCCCAGCGTAACCATCAGACCGAACAGAAGAATTGCTGCATACTGACGTATTTTTCTTCGTTCTTTCATTTTTATCCTTCTTTCCTTCTACTCATTTTACTGACACCATCTTTTGAAAATCGCAATCACTTCCGGATCATTTTCATAAAGCTTTTCAAAAATCGCATCCTGTATGCCCTTGTAAATGCTGCACCGGTACTCCTGCATCATCCCTGGATAAACCGTCTTATATTTTGCATAACTGATCACCGGACATGTTCCGCAGTACGGATGATAAACACACTCGCAGCAGTCACCCAGTCCTTCCAGACAGGACGCTTTTACAAGCACCCTGCATGCCGGCGCTGCCATCAGATCATTGTACTGATCTTCGTAAACATTTCCAAGGCAAAAACTATCATCCCCCATCTCTGCCAGCATTCTCGCCTCATCACAGCTATAAACTTTTCCATTGTAATAATATGCCAGTTGGCCGACCGCCCCACCGCACGGAGAACGAAGCTCCATGTAATTCCCGGCATCATGATTAAAAATCTTGTTCAGAAAGATTCTGGCATGTCCTTCTATGATAAGGTTTCCTTCTTTATTTAACTTTAGTATATAATCCAGGATATGTCTATAAAAATCCAGAAATTCTTCGACGGAATATCCGATTTTATCCCAGTTTTTCTCCGCATACCCAAGCGGCGTCAAAGGCCTTACGATCAGCTGTTCAAATCCAAAGGAAACATACTGATCTACCAGCTCTTTATAGTGTTCAAGCGAATATCTTGTTGTTGTCTGGATTGCCGAAACAGCGGTTCCCTTTTTTCGGATCATTGCAAGCTTTCTTTCAAGAATCTGAAACGTATTCTGCTTAAAATATGGGCGGTTCTGATTGTGCAGTGCCTCATCTCCATCCAGTGAAGTGCAGATACTTACGTTGTGTCCGGTAAGAAATACAAACTTCTCTTCATCAAGAAGCATCAGATTGCTCACCACAGAGAAATCAACTTCTTTGTCTGTCTCCTGTGCTTCTGTATATTCTACGATGTATTTGAGAATCTCAAAATTCATCAGAGGCTCACCGCCCTGAAACTCAAACGTCAGATATTTCGCCGGTGCCTGCAATGCCAGATCGACCGCTTTTCTTGCCGTCTCTTCTGACATAACCGTACTTTTATCCAGATCTGTAGATGCCTGACAGTAGACGCACTGCTGGTTGCACTGTTTTGTCAGAACGAAAATATGCAGTGCTGCTCCCTGAAACAGATTCCGCCGGTAATCCCGGAATGCACTCCCCGCTTCTTCCACAAAATCATAGTCGCTGCCATCATAAAGAAAATAATTTTCCTTCAAGTCCTTTGTAACTTTCTCTTCCGGATCCAGTTTTTCTGTCAGGAAACGATAAAACTGATCTTTCGTCAGAAAAGCATACCTTCCAAGGTCATTCGTCAGAAGATACTTGTCCTTCACCTGTTTGTAGTTAAAATAATTCTTTTTCATTTCTGCACCCTGACCTTATAGTTTGTCTGATGTGCGGTAGAAAAGAAAAATCCACCGCATCGGTGTTTTTCGCTGCATGCTTCACATTCTTCAAAATAGCGGATCTTATATCCACTAATACTGTTCTTATAACAGTACCAGTATTTCTGATCAAACAGACACAATGGAAAATTGTAGAGATTTGGTCTTAAACCACACTGAAAACAAGTCTCCAGCGCTTCCTGAAGATAAGGCTGAAGCGGATCAAACTCTTCCCAGACAAGTTCTTTGTTTTTCCATGCATTTCCAAGCACTTCCATCCCCATAATGTTGACGTACGTAATCTGTGGAAATTCCCGGCTGATAAATTCCATAACTGCATCTAATTCCTGATAGTTCAGTCTGGATACCACTACACGGATTCCGACTTCAATACCATTATCAAGCAGGTTATGGATGCCTCTTCTTGTCTGCTCAAAACTGCCTTTGCATCCGGCGATCCGGTCATGCTGCTCCTTTCTGGCACTGTGAACCGGTATCTCAACCTTAAATCTTTTTTCTGCAAGTGCCGCAAACTGTTTCGTGTATTTTGCCGATGCAAAACTTCTTCCATTTGAAAGCATCAGAACTTCTGCATTTTCTGCCTGGTCGCAAACCCGCAGGATCAACGGTGGAAGATGTTCTTTTAACAGGGTCGGTTCCCCGCCTGTAATGTCCACATGCTCCAGATCCGACGGCAGAAGCGATGCAAATTCCTCTAAAAATGCGGGTGTAATCTCATTTGGACGCGTCCTCATTTTTACCGAATCCGGACACATGATACAATTTGAATTACACTGATTTGTAACAAATACAAGTGCGCTGGAAGAATATCCATCATGAAGCTTTCGGATCGAACCGCTCTGCCTGATTGCAAGCACATCTCCATGATGAAGTTCTTCTCCTTCTTCCTCTTTTACTTTTTTTCGCTCACCTGCGGTATTTATCGCATAAATCTCGCCGTTTTCATGCTCGATCCGCCACAGGCAGTCTTTTCTCAAATCCTTCATTTTAAATGCCATACCCCAATCAAATATGTAATGATGCCGATCAGAATAAAAATCGCAAACGGAATATACCGCACGATCATAATCTTCTCCTGTCCGTATTTTGATGTTTCCCATCGCCGCACGGCTGCTGCCTCTTCTGCTGAAATCCTTGATTTTGTTGTTTCATCCGTTGCCACCGGCAGCCCTTTCACACGGGATTTTACAAACTGCTGCACTGCAAAATACGACAAGATCATCCCTTCTTTTACTTCACCTGTTGGAATCCATTCGTAATTATATTTATCAGCAAATTTGAGGCTGAAATGTGTAACCACAACAAGAAGTACCGTCAGTCCAAGCATCTTCAGATCAAATCCACCATAAAACCAGAAACTGAAGATCAGATAACCTGCCATCATCAGAACTGTCCAGAATTTCTTTTTCGGAATCTGAAGCGTCACCAGCTTGTTTGTCAGCAAAATGCCTACCACTGCAAAAAAAATACGGTTGCTTTCATAATAACCTTTCAGCACAAACGCGCAGACTGTATAAACAACTGACAGAAATGCAATCGAAAAGCAAAGATTCCAGACCTGATCTGCATTTACCGGGATTTTTTCAAATTCTACACCTTTCTCTTTTCTGAAAAAGCGATACCAGAGAGACTCTGCAATCAGATAAAGATATGCTTCCACAAAGATCACCATAAACAGAAGCATGGACGGAAACAGCATTGTCCCGGTTGTTACATACCACCCCGTCGGATAAAGAAAATTCACAAACAGCCACAGTTTAGAATCACCTGCTCCCCATAATTTCAGAGCAAAAAACAGAATGGCGATCGCAAAAGCTGCTGCCAGGTTTGTCAGAAACAGAAGAATACTCTCCGGATGCTGCACATAATACAGAATCACCAGAACCACTCCCGGACACATGCCAAACGTCAGCCATTTGTTATAAATTTTTCCCTTTTTCCAGTCTGTCACTGCTGCCACAACACAGATAAAAAGCAGATAAAGAATCATAATGATATCAATCATAAATTTCTCCTTTATCCCTTATCGTTTCTGCCAGTACAAAATTGCCAAATTCTTTTATCGTCAACTGCACATCTGCCCTGCATTTTTCAAAGGTCAGTTCATAATACGGTGCCTTCTTCTGACAGACAATCTGCGCAATTTCCCCAAAAGCCTGAATCGAATTATTCACCGCTCTTTCGCTGTAGAGATCCATATGCAGCCTTAAATTATTCATCGTACCACGCTTTCGCGATCTCATCCAAATCGTAATCGTCTTCCGGCTCTGTATTTTGTGTTTCCTCGTTTTCATCTGTTTTCTCTTCCGGGATAAAGGCACTGTAAAGTGCCCTTGTCACGATCAGCTCCCGGATCTGTTTTGTATCCTGATCCGCAATACACTTGATACTCTGGGCAAGCAGTTCATTTTGAAATCTGCCGATATCATCACGATCTGCTCTTTTTTCTTTTCCAGAAAAGATCACAACGTAATGCTCCTTATCACAGTCCATCCCGACATAATAGTCATCCAAAAATAGATAAGCGGCACGATAGAGTGCTTTTATTGGATACAATTCCTTTTTAATCTGAAATACAAACGTTCCGTCCTGTTTTTCCTCATATTTCAACATTTTCCCATTTCCCTTTACCGTTCAATCAGTTCATATTCTCTGGAACCGTATCCCAGATCTGCCGCACACTCTACCGTATGCACTCCGTTACGTGTCTCGATACGCTCTACCAGATGATCGCGTCCCGGATCATCGGAAGAATATACCAGATCCAGGCATGCCTGATCTACGGCAACCGGATCAAGGGATACCAGGATACCGATGTCTTTCATGCACGGATCTTCTGCTACTGCACAGCAGTCACAGTCTACCGACATATTCTTCATAACATTTACAAAGACCATATTGCCTTTAAAATATTCTACTACTGCTTTTGCCGCATCTGCCATAGATTCCAGAAATGCATTCTGCTCCGTTGTCCACAGATTTTCCGGAATGCCCGCGCCATGAATATAAGCTTTCCCATAAGAAGATGCACATCCGATAGAAAGCTGTTTTAATGCTCCGCCGAATCCACCCATCGGATGTCCTTTGAAATGAGAGAGCACCAGCATAGAATCATAATTGGCAATATCTTTTCCGACAAAATCTTTCTGGATCTTTCTGCCGTCCGGGATTGCAAGTTCCAGATCCGGTCCTTCTGCATCCAGAATATCCACATCAAAATATTTGCTCCATCCATGTTTTTCCATGGTTGCTTTATGTTTTTCCGTCGTATTGCGCTCGCCCTCATAAGCCGTGTTACACTCAACAACTGTTCCGTTTACTGCTTCGATCATTGGTTTCCAGAATTCCGGTTTCAGGAAATTCTGGTTTCCCTGCTCTCCGGAATGTAATTTTACAGCCACTTTACCAGGTAATTCTTTCCCTGCTGCCTTATATAATTCTACAACTTTTTCCGGTGTAATCTCTCTTGAAAAATAAACTTTTGATTTCATCACGATACCTCCATAAAAAGATAGATTCCGGCTCTTTTGAGTCTTGATCATATTATAATCTGCTTTTGCATATAGCGCAACTTCAAGTTTCTGAAATTTCCAGTGGTAGTTTTCTGAGTTTTCGACTATAATAGACTGGAAAATACATTTGAAACGATACAGCGTTACCACTGTATCAGAATGGAGGATAAAATGGAAATTGTATGTTTAGACCTGGAAGGTGTACTGGTACCGGAAATCTGGATTGCCTTTGCAGAAGAAACTGGTATACCGGAATTAAAGAAAACCACCAGGGACGAACCGGACTATGATAAACTGATGAAATACCGTCTTAATATTTTGAAAGAACATAATCTTGGACTGAAAGAAATCCAGGAAACGATCGCCAAAATCGATCCGCTCCCTGGCGCAAAAGAATTTCTGGATAAATTAAGAGAACTGACCCAGGTGATTATTATCAGTGATACTTTTTCACAGTTTGCAGGTCCGCTGATGAAAAAACTTGGCTACCCGACCATTTTCTGTAACTCTCTGGTCGTTGCTGACAATGGAGAAATCGTTGATTTCAAGATGCGTTGTGAAAAATCCAAATATACAACGGTCAAAGCTCTGCAGTCCATCGGTTACGATACTATCGCAAGCGGTGACAGTCACAATGACCTTGGCATGATCCAGGCAAGTAAAGCAGGTTTCTTATTCAGAAGCACCGATGCCATTAAGGCAGAATATCCTCAGCTTCCGGCATTTGAAACCTATGATGAACTTTACGATGCAATCAAGAAAGTGATTGAGGGATAAAACATTACCGAGAAATTGATATACAGAAACAGGACGCCGTCCAGCTTCTCTTTGCCCCAGATACAGGCGCCTTTGGCGCCGACTGGGCGGAAGGCTGTTTCCTGGCGCAGTGTATAGAAAACCACCGACAACTTATTATTTTCTACACATCATAGTGAGCACTTCTTTTATATCATTAGCTATGCATATCGTCTGTCTTTGAATTTCCTCTGGCGCAAATGCTTCTTTTGAATTAACGCATGCGTAAACTGCCTGTGGATTTTCCAGGGTCATCTGCCAGAATGGATATTTTATAATTCCTGGAGTATTGTAACCAACTCCAAGTTCCAGAAACATTATTCTTTCTTTTTTATGGCGGCGCAGAAAATCATCATACCGTAAGGCTGCCCTGTGCCATCCTTCGTCCTCGACAAAGGTATCGTCACAGCGGAGATTCATGGTCATTGGTTTTCCACAAACGGGGCAATATGGTACCAGTTCTGACGGGATTTTTCTTTTTGGTGATACTCCTTCCGGTAAATACAATTCCCCTTCTTTCTCAAAGGAATAGCCCTGCGCGTGCAGCATTTTACGCACTGCTTCTTTATTGTCATAAGTTGTCTTATGGCATGGTTCCATACACTGAAAAAGTCCGTAATCACCCTGCGTATAAAAAAGGCGGTGTTTATCGAATCCTGCTTTCTGGAAACAATGATCTACATTTGTCGTGAGAACAAAATAATCTTTTTCTTTTACCAGATCATACAGGCTTTCATATACCTTTTGAGGGGCATCCATATAACGGTTGATATAAATGTAACGACTCCAGAATGCCCAGTATTCTTCCAGCGAGTCATATGGATAAAATCCGCCGGAATACATATCATGAAATCCGTATTTTTCTTCAAAATCCGAAAAATATTTCCGGAACCGTTCTCCCAGATACTCAAATCCTGCGGAAGTGGAAAGTCCGGCTCCTGCCCCGATCACAACAGAATCTGCATCCGCTAATGCCTTTTTCAGTTTTTGAATCCGATCATCTAAGTAACCGCTCATAGATTTCTTTGTCCATATCTTTGAAAACATTGAAGATCACCTTCCTTACACTGGTCTGTTTTTTTAGAAATTCCCGCACCGTCTGCACTGCAATTTCTGCTGCCCGGTCATTTGGGAAATGAAAAACTCCGGTTGAGATGCAACAAAATGCAACACTTTCAAGTTCATACGTTGCCGCCAGTTTCAGGCACGACTGATAGCACGACGCCAGAAGCTGACAGTCTCTTGACGTTGGATAATCCTGTTGTATAACCGGCCCTACCGTATGCAGTACATAACGGCATGGCAGATTGTAAGCCGGTGTAATCTTTGCCTGTCCGGCCGGCTCTTCATATCCCTGGATTTCCATAATTTCTGCACAACGAAACCGGAGCTGTACACCGGCAAAGGTATGGATACAGTTGTCAATACATGCATGGTTTGGCACATAACAACCAGTCATGCCACTGTTTGCCGCATTTACGATCGCATCACATTCCAGCGTTGTAATATCACCCTGCCAGATATAAATACCTTCCTTCACCGGTGTCAGGTCCTCTGTTTTCACAATGCCTTTTTCCCGTACTTCTTCCTGAAGATACGCATTCTGTACTTCCAGAAAACGGGAACTGCTTTTTCTCGGCGGACGCACATTCAAAAGTGAACGCAACAGGATTTTCTGCTGCACACAATCCTCTGGCATTTGTATATCATGATAATTTGCTTCTTCCTGCAAAAGTTCACGGATCAGAAATTCTCTTCTTTGATTTTGTTCCATTGTCCACACTCCTGTCATCTGTTATAGTGGTTCTCCACACTTTGCTGCAAAACTCAGATACCGGCAAACATTTACCATGGTTGCTTTTCTGTCTTTCTGCTCTTATAATACCTTTATACAGAGTTATCGTAAAGTAAGCACATGAAAGTGCTGTAGTTACCAGAAAGAAACTCATGGAGGATTTCAAAAATGGAAAATACAAGATCTGTCATGAATACAAAAGAACTGCCGGCATGCCCGGTTGAAACGACTTTAACACTGATCAGTGATAAATGGAAGGTGCTGATTCTGCG
The DNA here is from genome assembly GCA_905214675.1 of uncultured bacterium. GTDB lineage: Bacteria > Bacillota > Clostridia > Lachnospirales > Lachnospiraceae > Hominisplanchenecus. Next base: position 8,257 of record CAJMMS010000001.1, on the reverse strand, counting down.
TGACCTGCTGCCAGGAACGAAACGCTTTGGTGAATTAAAGAAATCTCTTGGAAATGTTTCACAGAAAGTTCTGACCGCCCAGCTTCGCCAGATGGAGGAATCCGGTCTGCTGACAAGAACCGTATACGCAGAAGTTCCGCCACGCGTGGAATACACACTGACGGAACTTGGTTATAGTTTGCAGCCTATTCTGGATGCTATGAAAATCTGGGGCGAGAATTACAAAGAACTGGTTCAGCAAGGATAAATTCTTTCTTTATCTTCTCTGCCACTTCCTGCAGTTTCTGTGCTCTTTGTCCGAAAATCCGGACAGCAAGATCATTCTGCACGAGTTTTGTCACGCCGCCGTCGCACTCCGGCTCCTGTTCCAGGATCTCCCAGATATTCTGCTGCAATTCTTCGCTGCCGCCGGTCAGAAAGATATTTGCCATATGCGTATATCCTTCGTACATACCGATGCCTTCCATGTCCATTTTTTCCGGCTCGTAGCGGGTATTATCCCGGTAGATCAGGCTGCCGCTTCGCCAGATGGAAACTTTCGATGCATATTTCCGATACTGAAAGCGTTCCCCGGATGCTTTTCGACCGCAGGAAATAATTTCCATCAGGAAAAATTTCGAGCTTTCGTCTTCAAGATGGATCTTCATGTCACTTTCAAATGCAGACTGTGCGTAAGGGATCACCGGCTGCGGATAATAACAGAAGACTGCATCTTTTTTCACTTCTGCCGTCACCGTCCGCCGTGCCTGCCCTTCTTTCATTTTGTGCACTTTATCAAAAGACTGGGAAAGAAATTCCAGATTGCTTCCTTCCAGAACCTGAAAGGTGAACTCCTGGACATCGCCTTCCATGATTCCGGCGGAAGCACACAGCGGCATAATGGAAATTCCGCCGTCCTCTTTTGAAAATGGTGTCATAACTTTATACGGTGCAGTAAAGGAAAGATCTTCGACTGTGGTTTTCCCATCGTGGCATCTGGTGCGAATCGACAGTCTGGAGGTTTTTCCGAATTTATTTTCTATCAAATGTTCGTCCGCCTTTCTGTCACAGATCTTCCAGCAATACACTTTTTTTGATCCATTCTACTACTTTATCCACATTTTCATCACCGCGGATGTTGGTAAACTGGAACGGACGCTCGCCTCGCATCTTTTTGGAGTCACGCTCCATGACTTCCAGGCTCGCTCCGACATATGGTGCAAGGTCGATTTTGTTAATGACAAGCAGATCAGATCTGGTGATTCCAGGACCGCCTTTTCTCGGGATTTTATCTCCTTCTGCGACATCAATAACGAAAATCGTGGCATCTACCAGTTCCGGACTGAAGGTTGCAGAAAGATTATCTCCGCCGCTCTCGATAAAGAGCAGTTCAATATCCGGGAAACGCTCCATCATTTCATCGACTGCTTCAAGGTTCATCGAGGCATCTTCACGGATCGCCGTATGCGGGCATCCGCCGGTTTCCACACCGATGATCCGTTCGACCGGAAGAACGCTGTTCTTTGCCAGAAACTGTGCGTCTTCCTTTGTATAAATATCATTGGTGATAACGCCAATGCTGTAGTCTTTTGCCATTTTTCTTGATAATGCTTCAATAAGTGCTGTTTTTCCGGAACCTACCGGGCCGGCAACTCCAATTTTCACGTATGACATACTTTTTTCCTCCTGCTATGACATATACAATCTGGAATACAGTTTTTCATGCTGGATTCCACGAATATCAAATCCCGGTGCCGACAGGCACAGGTCATCTTCGCTGTAAGTTCGGATCTCTTCCAGAATTTCTGTAAATTCCGGATAGCATCCGCTTAAAAGCTGCTGTCCTGCACTCTGACTGAGCGGAATGGTTTTGACACAGTTTGTTACCATTGCGGAAGTCTGCGCATATAAATAATGATACAACGTCTCTTCTTCTTCGATTCCAAGAGCTGCACTAAAAACTCCATACACGATACAATGACTGATGGCTTTCCCTTTTCTTGCCGCCAGATAATCTGCAAAGATTTTTCTGTTTTTCATCGGCATCGTTTCTGCATGCAGTTTTTCGATTGTTTTTGCAAACCGGGAACCCATTTTTCTTGACGCTTCTCTCTGCTCAAATGGAATTCTGGATGCTCCGAGGATTTCTTCCAGCTCATCCAGTCCGTCTGCATCGTTTCGATCTGCCAGCTCCCACGCAAGGCGGGCTGCCAGCAGATCTGTGTATGCAAGGCCAAATCGCAGTTTTTTATGAATATATTCTGCCGCTGTTTTCTCATCGCAGACGCTTCCCTGCTGGATGTAAGTTTCCAGTCCCTGCGAGTGAGAATAACCTCCGATCGGGAAAAGTGCGTCATTTACCTGCAATAAGAAAAAACGGCGGATTTCCTGTTCTCTGTTCATATCCGTTCCTCACATTACTCAGTGATGATGATTGTGGATCGCTGCGGAAATACGTCGGTCGAAATCGAGTTTCCGCACGGTTTTTTCTGCTTTTACACCGTGCAGTTTTTCCAGCATCGCCATCATCGGCTCATTGTAAATGGTGATAAAGGTATTTTCTTTGTCACCCCAGAAAAGCGGTGCATGGCGGTTGCCGATCTCGTAGCAGACCTTTGCCACATATTTTTCATGTCCCGGTACAAGCGATACTTCGATCACTTCGCATGGCGGTGTGTTGACCACGATCACCACACCGTCTGCATCATAGATCACATCGTCCTGGAACAGTCCTCTTGTCAGAATGGAATCATCCATGCGGATGCCCACTTCACGACCCTGATCGCTCACTTTTCGATGGATCTTTTTAAATGCTTCATGCCATTCGATATCCACATATTCTACCGTTTTTCCTGTGATATCCACATCTTTTAATTTTCCGATTACTTTTTCACAAACCATTCTACCATACTCCTAAAATCAGCATGATACCCGGAATCCATGCGGTGACTACGCCTTCAAATACCTGAAGCAGCGGCACAAATTTTCCGAGCTTTTTGCCCATGATATCTTCTACAAATGCAGTTCCCCAGAGGATTGCCCACAGATACCAAATACCTGCCCAGCGGATGTCTGCGGTGATTCCAAGTGCTGCACTTCCGGTGATCCCCTCGATGGTTCCAAAGATCAGTGCATTGACTGCAACAAAGGTGGAAAACCACGCAAACGGGATTGGACTGAGTTTGTAGATCTTGCTGAATGCGACAAACAGATAGGTAAATCCAAACAGAAGTCCGGTTCCTGCCGCATAATAGTTGCCCTGTACCAGGCTCACGAAATTGATAAAGACCGACAGGCCTCCGGTCAGCAGATTCATCACTGCTGCCGATTTGCCATCGACTTTGTACAGCGTACACATGCCGTTGTTGATCAGTACAATTCCCACAAATAAAAGGCAAACTCCTAACATTTTGTTCCTCCTAACTCTCTACTTAGATTGATGTCCTCAAAATTGCTCCGTTATAATATAACTCCCGCAATTTTGCAATCATTCAAAATCCGCTCATTTTTCTGCGAAAAATGGCTGCTTTTTCATGATTTGGCGGGATCCATAGACATAAAAATGTATGCAAGCATCCATTTTATGTCCATTTATCCCTGGGACATCAAAATAAGTTATACAACTGTGTCAGCGGCAGTTTCTGTGCCGGTTTGGATGTGATGGATTCTCCGTCCACGGTCACTTCATAGGTTTCCGGATCTACGGTAATCTTCGGTGTGCGGTTGTTGAATACCATATCTTTCTTGGCGATTGTACGGCATCCTTTTACCGGAACAACCGTTTTTTCCAGTCCGTATGCATCTTTGATATCTGCATCGTAAGCTGCTTTGGAGACAAAAGTCAGGCACGCTTCATTTTTTGCCTTTCCATGTGCTGCGAACATCGGCTGATAGAGAACCGGCTGTGTGGTCGGAATGGATGCATTTGCATCGCCCATCTTGGATGCGATGATCATGCCGCCTTTGATGATCATATCCGGTTTTGCTCCGAAGAATGTCGGTTTCCACAGTACCAGGTCTGCAAACTTACCTTTTTCCACAGAACCTACATAGTCTGCGATACCATGTGTTAATGCCGGATTGATCGTATATTTTGCAATGTAACGTTTTACACGGAAGTTATCATTTCCTTTGCCTTCGTCCTCCGGAAGTGCTCCGCGTTCGTCTTTCATTTTGCTTGCTGTCTGCCAGGTACGTGTGATAACCTCACCGACACGTCCCATTGCCTGAGAGTCTGAACTCATCATACTGAAGATACCCATGTCATGCAGAACATCTTCTGCTGCGATGGTTTCCGGACGGATTCTGGAGTCTGCAAATGCTACATCTTCCGGGATTTTTTTATCCAGGTGATGGCATACCATCAGCATGTCCAGATGTTCATCCAGGGTATTTACCGTGTATGGCATGGTCGGGTTTGTGGATGACGGAAGTACATTTCCTGCTGCCGCTGCTCGGATGATATCCGGTGCGTGTCCTCCGCCTGCACCTTCTGTATGGTAAGTGTGGATCGTTCTGCCTCCGATCGCTGCCAGAGTATCTTCGACGCATCCGCCCTCATTCAGGGTATCGGTGTGGATCGCTACCTGCACATCATACTCATCTGCCACATTCAGGCAATGATTGATAACGGCCGGTGTTGCACCCCAGTCTTCGTGGATTTTCAGTCCCATTGCACCCGCTTTGACCTGCTCGATCAGCGGTGCTTCATCGGAACAGTTTCCTTTTCCGAGAAATCCCAGGTTCATTGGATATTCTTCTGCTGCTTTGAGCATCATTTTCAGGTTCCACGGTCCAGGCGTACAGGTCGTTGCATTTGTTCCGTCTGCAGGTCCGGTACCGCCTCCGATCATCGTTGTCACGCCGCTGTACAGTGCACAGTCGATCTGCTGCGGGCTGATAAAATGAATGTGGGTATCGATTCCGCCGGCAGTCACGATCATGCCTTCACCTGCCAGTGCCTCTGTGGAAGCTCCAACCGTCATGCCCGGAGTCACACCATCCATGATATCCGGATTTCCCGCTTTGCCGATTCCGATGATTTTGCCGTCTTTGATACCGATATCAGCTTTGATGATTCCGGTCACATCCACGATCAGTGCATTTGTGATGACCAGATCCAGATCTCCGTCTTTGCTGCAGGTCTTAACGGACTGTCCCATACCGTCACGGATGGTTTTTCCGCCTCCGAATTTAATTTCATCTCCATATGTGGTAAAATCTTTTTCCACTTCAACGACAAGGCTCGTATCTGCCAGTCTTACTTTATCGCCCACGGTCGGGCCGTACATCATTGCATATTTTTCACCGGAAATTTTTACGCTCATCTGCCATCCTCCTATACAAAACCTTTTAATGCTGCTTTTTCCATAGAAGCTTTTTTCGTGTCTTCTTCTGCTCTGGCTCTTGTCAGGTCATTTAATCCGAATACACGCTTTCTGCCGCCCATCTGTGTGAGCTGAACCTCTTTTTCTTCGCCCGGCTCAAAACGGACCGATGTTCCGGACGGAATATCCAGATGATATCCATAAGCTGCCTCACGTTCAAAAGAAAGGCATTTATTTACTTCAAAAAAATGATAATGAGATCCCACCTGCACCGGGCGGTCCCCTTTATTCGCAACAAGAATTTTTACTGTATTTTTTCCTTCATTGAGTGTAATCTCTCTGTCTGCAGGAATAATTTCACCGATTTTCATGGTTTGTTGTCCTCCTTCTTCAAGATTCACCCGCAAATCATCTGCGGGGCTGCCTCTGCTCTACTGGATCGGATTATGTACCGTTACCAGCTTGGTTCCATCTGGAAAAGTTGCCTCTACCTGTACTTCTTCCAGCATATCTGCAACGCCATCCATAACATCTTCCTTTGTCAGGATCTTCGTTCCCAGTTGCATCAGTTCCACAACCGTTTTTCCGTCGCGTGCCAGTTCCAGAAGTTCAGAACTGATATAGGCAAGTGATTCTACATAATTCAGCTTCACGCCGCGTTCTTTTCTCTCTTTGGCAAGATTTCCCGCCATGTGAAGCATCAGTTTTTCCTGTTCCTTCGGGGTAAGTCTCATAGTAATCCTCCTGTTCGTTTATTAGTAAGAATGAAATCAACATCCACAGTTCATCCATGCAAGCTCGATTTGGCAATTTCATTGCCTTTTTCGCTGCTGCCGCAGCTAAAATCTTGCTTTTGTCATGGCTGAACTGTTACAAAAAAAGACGCAGGCAATGGCTCCTTTTTACAGGCTCCATTGTCTGCGTCTTTATCCCTATGGATTTGCTATGCATTATATTCGATTTTATTTTTTCCGTCAAGTGGTTTTTTGAATGTTTTTTGCATTATTCGAATGTTTTTGCTATTATTTTTCTTAGGTTTCACTGTTTTCTGCATTATTTTGAACGTCTTGACAGACTTTCACTTTGTCCACGCGATGATCATCCATCTTCAGAACGGTCACTTTCACACCATCGCTTACAAAGCTGTCGCCCTCTTTCGGGATCTGTCCCAGTTCTTCCATGATCCAGCCACTCAGGGTATTGACATCTACCGCTTTCTCGATATCCAGCACTTCAAATACTTTGTCTATGTTTGCTGAACCACTCATCAGGTATTCATGATCCGAAATCTTTTCAATCTCTTTTACTACATGATCGTGCTCATCCCAGATATCTCCGACCAGTTCCTCGATGATATCTTCAATCGTGACCAGACCTTCAGTTCCTCCAAATTCATCCAGAATGATCGCAATATGCGTTTTGCTCTCCTGGAGCTTTTTCAGAAGAACACCGATTTTCATCGTCGGCGTGATAAACAGCACCGGTCGAATGATATCCTTCAGCGGACGGTCGGTATGATAAATGAAATTATGGAAATCTTTCTGATTAATAATACCTACAATATGGTCAATATCATCTTCATAAACCGGAAGTCTGGAAAATCCGGTATCCAGAAACATCTTCGCAATCTCTTCTTTGGTCGCATCGAGCGGAATACTCTCAATATCCACACGCGGTGTGTAGATATCACTGGTTTCCAGATCCATAAACTCGATCGCACTGCGGATCAGTGTGCTTTCATCAGCATCGATTCCGCCTTCCTGTTCTGCTTCTTCCACAATAGTCATCAGCTCCTCATCCGTAATACCACGATCATCCGAAGATTTGTTGAACATTTTGACAAGCAGCTTTTTCCACTGAGAGAACAGCCAGATAAACGGCTTTAAAATCACCATCAGTGCACGGATAAACGGTGCGGAAAACATGGCAAATTTCTCCGGCGATTCTTTGGCAATGCTTTTCGGTGAAATCTCACCAAAGATCAGCACGACAACCGTAACGGAAGCCGTTGCAACGCTCGCACCTGTCTGTTCCCCTAAAAATTTGACGCACAACAGTGTTGCGATCGAAGAAAGCAGGATATTGACCAGATTGTTTCCGATTAGAATAGCAGAAAGCAATGTATCATAATTGTCTGCCAGATGCAGGGCAAGTGCTGCGGACTTGTCGCCCTTGTCTGCCATGGTTTTCATACGTGCATGGCTCATCGTGGAAAAGGCCGTCTCCGTTGCTGAAAAATATGCGGATAGAATGAGACAGACCAGAATAATAACCAATGAAATCGAGTCACTGGACATGATAAATTAGAAACCTCCTTGTTAAAAAAGCATAGTCTGCTGTACGTTACAACAGACCATACTCTGTCTTTGTGTGTAATCTGTTTTCTGTTGTTATTATATGAGATAGCATGCATAGTGTCAATGGGGAGTCTAGCCCCAGTCTTTTTGCTAAAATTCGATGAGGATATGACTCAATATAAGTCACAAATTATTTTCCATAATTTCCATATAATTCTCTGGGAATCCAATCAACTTCAAATCAATATCTTCACTATACTCACTTATCACATTTTCCACGGTTTGAATCAAAGATTTTTTACTGCCCTCATCTGGTAATCTTTCTAACAATACAAGCGTATACGCAAATAATGAGTTGTTCTTTATTTCTGAATGTTTTCTCAAAAACGACGTTGTAAACTTTGCCGGAGGATTAAAATCTGTATTATACATTCTAGCCGCATGCGCACATTTATTTCGTAAAACCGATAAACAATGAAGATGATTTTCTAATGTATCTCTTCCAACACCAACCATATGAGCAATAGCAGCTTTTTCTGAATAATACATAGAACTGTATAATTTAGACATATTAGAAAAAGTATAGTGGTTCAGTTGTCAAGACAAAAATTTAAGCATTTTATAATGAACTGATATATGTAACTGGGTAGGGGA